>JBCDFK010000021.1:0-11655 GCA_039178065.1 Pseudomonadota bacterium
AATAAGGATCAGCAGGCATGGTTTGCTGTTCGTCCGGAGAAACTGAAAGTGTCTCGCACCAAACCGAAAGGCAACAACAATGCCGTTAAGGGCGAAATGTGGGATTTTGGTTATTTGGGCGATATGACGATACTTCATGTAAAGTTGGAAAGCGGCTTGATTGTACGGGCTTCTATGCTCAATGCAGAGCGCGCCGTTGAGAACCCGATCACCATTGATGACGATGTATGGCTCTCTTTTTCATCCGACTCCGGTGTATTGTTGGATAGATAGATGGGAACGCTTTTTAAACGCCTCACAATTGCGATACCCTTCATTTGGCTTTTAGCTCTGTTTTTGGTGCCGTTCCTAATTGTGCTGCGTATTTCCTTTTCAGAGCCGGTAATTGCGATTCCCCCATATGCGCCTCAGTTTGATTTGAGTGCCGGATGGCAGGCACTAAAGGAAAATTTATCGCAGCTGTCTTTCGCAAATTACTCTTGGTTGCTTAGCGATGCGCTTTACACCAATGCCTATCTTTCAAGTCTCCGCATCGCGACGATCTCGACCTTGATTACGCTTCTGATCGGATTTCCTTTAGCCTATGGAATGGCGCGAGCTCCGGTGCGGCTAAGGCCCATCTTTTTAATGCTTGTCATATTGCCATTTTGGACAAGCTTCCTCATTCGCGTCTACGCGTGGATAGGTATCTTGAAGCCGGAAGGATTGCTCAATCAGTTCTTGCTTTCGATAAATGTTATCAATGAGCCGCTCCAAATTTTGAACACCGACAACGCTCTCTATATCGGGATTGTCTACTCCTACCTGCCGTTCATGGTATTACCCATTTATTCGACGCTTGAAAAACTAGACTATTCGCTTGTAGAGGCGGCGCAGGATCTTGGTTGCACTGCCTTAGGTGCTTTCTGGAAAATCACAGCTAGGCTTGCACTACCGGGCATTGTTGCCGGCTGCTTCCTTGTTTTTATTCCGGCAATTGGTGAATTTGTTATTCCCGATCTGCTGGGCGGCACTCAAACACTAATGATTGGCAAAACCCTCTGGAATGAGTTTTTTAGTAACCGCGACTGGCCGGTCGCTTCTGCCGTTGCAATAATCCTATTGATTATTCTGGTTATCCCAATCGTGCTGTTTCAAAATGCACAAGCCCGAACGGTGGAGGCAGATCGATGAGTGGTCGCTGGTCAGCATTCAACATCGTATCCATCGTTTTCGGCTTTGCATTTCTGTACCTGCCAATTGTCTTACTGGTCATCTATTCATTTAATGCGTCCAAGCTGGTGACCGTATGGGCAGGATTTTCCACAAAGTGGTATGTGGAAATGTTCAACAACCAAGGCCTTATGGATGCAGCTTGGGTAACATTGAGAGTCGCGCTACTCTCGGCAAGCGTTGCCACAGTGCTGGGTACGCTAGCAGCTTTGACCCTTGTGCGTTACACCAGATTCACAGGACGCACTTTATTCACGGGCATGGTGTATGCGCCATTGGTCATGCCGGAAGTAATCACTGGTCTATCCCTGCTGCTTCTCTTTGTGGCCATAGATTTTGATCGCGGGTTCATGACCGTCACATTGGCTCACGTCACGTTTTCGATGTGTTTTGTTGCCGTGGTAGTACAGTCGCGACTTGTAAGTTTTGACAACTCACTGGAAGAGGCTGCGCAAGATCTAGGCTGCACACCATTTCAGGCATTTTACAAAGTGACTTTGCCGGTCATTTTGCCCGCTGTCATATCGGGCTGGATGCTTGCATTTACGCTATCGCTGGACGATTTGGTGATCGCCAGCTTTAACTCCGGCCCAGGCGCAACAACGCTACCCATGAAGATATACAGCCAGGTTCGCTTGGGCGTTACCCCAGAAATTAATGCTGTCTGCACAATACTTATTGCGATGGTCGCAACGGGTGTGATTATCGCCGCATTACTCAATAAGCGTCGCATGGTAGAAGATGCGCGGGCAGAAGCAGCCAACCGCACTTTAGGGAAAGTTAGTTACGCGGCGGGCGCAGCATAAATGTTAAAACCCAAACTGGCACAATCACCATTGAGCCAAGCATAATATTTGGCAATGCCCATGACACGCTCTTGGAAAGCATTTCTCCGACTTGCTGCGGAGTGAGGCCAGCCTTAGCTAACACATCAATCGCAGTCACATCGAAAAACGACAATCCTGCACCCACAATTAGGGATGCGAACATTATCTTTGATGTAATTGTCAGGACGTGAAACACGCTCAAAGCACCTTAGCCCGATTTAACAGTGCGCCTAGTGTGCTCTAAATGCGTAAAAAACGATTAAAGATTTAAAATTTATTTTTACGTTTCATTCACCAAGCGAAACGGGCAATCTGAGCGGAGTTGCAAATGCTCGATCCCATGAACCACCAATAAAAAACTGATGCGTTTTATCGTCCTCTGAGCCATCATTTGGCTGTACTGTTGCGGTCATTGCTATGCCGCCACTTCCAAAGGGGGCAACGCCGTTAATTTGCACGATGCCTTGTTCATAAACGATTTCGGCAGTTTCTAGTGTTGCGACCCCGTCAGCAAGTACCGCATCAATGCCTAAGGAAGTAAATGCTTCTTGTCCCTGCGCATCGTCTGAAAGCGTAAAGAATTGATTGAGTTGTTCATTGCGCATCAGTGCGTTGATGCCAAACCCAACTGTAGCGCCCTCATTCATCTTGAACATGAGACGGCCTTTTGCTGTCTTAGACATTCCGTTCCAGCTGTTCAGCGGTGCTTCAAGGTCTAATGACATTTGGGCGATACCCAATGGCACGCTACTCGGCAATTCCAAGGCCGCATCAACTAGTCTTGTATCAACGCCTTGACCAGAAATACTCATGAGCGCTCTGTGATCATCATTTTCGCCGCGGTTAAACTGCAGGCGCGCCTGTACATTGCCGCCATAGGCCTGTGCATCGCCAATATCAAAAATGGCGGATGCCTCATTGATTTGAGCCGTTGCCGCCAGATCGCTCATTTCGATGTTTCCAAAGCGAGCGTTCTGAGCTGAAAGACGCAGATCTGTATGCATCTGTGACAGAAAATCGAGCAATATTGGTGTCTCAAACTGCCATCTACTGGTGGGCACTGTTACGAATGATCCTAATATTGATGACAGATCCAAAGTTTGGAATTCGAGCGTACCGGCAATAATTCTGGGCCCCACAGCAGGCGATGAAATCTCAATTGCGCCTGAACCTTCATTTTCTTCAATTGTGATAGATGCCTGTTCAAATCGAACGCGTTGATTGGACAGGTTTACAGGACCGGTAAGTGTGAGCGCACCTATCGCTCGGCCAGCATCTATCTTGGTTCCCAACCATTCGAGCAAGGCTGATGTTGATGGTGTACTGAGTTCTACAGCACCCTCGGCAAACAATGTTTCGTAAAAGTCTAGGACGCCGTCAAACGTTAGAGAGCCCAATTCGCTCTGCAGCGAGAAATTAGACGCCGTCGAATTGCCGGCAAAAAGCGCAAGTGGCTCAGATGCTGCATACTCGATTGAAAATGGAATCCCTCGCCAGCTACCCGTACCCGAAGTAGCCAAGGCCCCGTCGAGCTTTTGCCAATCGATCGCGCCGGTAATGGCCGTTATTTCTTCCATAGTCTCGTTGGAAACGTCATCGATCGTCAACGTTCCATCAACAATCCCAATCGACGCCATATCTTTTGGAAATTCATCCAATAGTAGCTTCTGGGGCTCGCCTTCGCTCTCGATACGGCGGCGTGCCATATCTATAGCCTGACCTATTCTAGCCATGCTGTCCCGCCAATTTATAGTCCCATCAATCTGTCTGGTAAGACGCAGGTGAGGGCGCGTTAGTCTAATTTCGGTAAAGCTGGGATTGCGTGACAACAAGGTTAGAGGCGCGATATCGGCTTCCACATTGTCAATCGACAAGATCGATTGTTGCTCATCGCCGCGCACTAGAAATGTTACATCATCAAATACAGCCGTTGGCGATGGGAAAAAATTCACACTTACATCGCCGCCGATCGAAAGCGGGCGGCCTGTAAACGTGCTCATTTCACGTTCAATCGCGTTGCGAACGAGATCAGTTGAAACTAACCACGGTACAATTGCAACGATTGCAACAATCGCAGCACCGATAGTGACGGTCGCAATAAATGCTGATTTTCGAACACCTATACTCATAAGTTATGGCTACCAAATATGGAGGCAATTACACAGCGCTCTTCAGTCTTGTGCCCTAAAAATATGGCAACAATCGAAGAATGTAGCCATCGGTGACATCGAATTTGGTATGGTTAACGTCATTCCTTCGATATTGCCGCTGAAATTAACCATTAGTCCCACTATCAGTACCAAAACAGTAAGCTTAACCATGTTTGACAAGGCCTTGTTAAGGAACTGTGCTCAATGATGGGTTAACAAGTTTTCGTGCCTCAATCTCCCGCCGAGTGGGCGGTCTCGTTCTACAGCAATTCATGCGTCGGTCCTTTGGACCGGCGTTTTTTTTAGTCTGCGAGAACGCGGGTTGGCGGAAACGTTATCTCTACGGAGGTTCCCCGACCTGGTTCTGAAGCAACATCAAACTCTGCGCGATTTGCTTCCACCAACGCTTTTGTAAGTGGCAAGCCCAGTCCCGTGCCGTCACTTCCAATGCCGCTTTGATGTGAGATTTGCCGGAAAGGGCGCAGCGCGGTTTCAATTTCTCGGCTCGTCATTCCAACGCCCGTATCACTAATCCGCAAGGTAACGGCCCCGCTGGTTGTGTAATTTGTATTCACAACAACCTGCCCACCTGAGCCCGTAAAACGAATTGCGTTCGACAATAAGTTCAAAACGATTTGCTTGATTGAGCGTAGATCTGCGACCACTGAAGGTAGTTTACTGTCCAAAGAAGAGCGTACGATGATCCGATTTCGGTTCGCTTGCGGCTGAACCATGGATATAGCATCGCCAATCGCTTCGTTTAACAGAACACTTTGAAAATCAAGTTCCTGTTGACCGGCCTCGATTTTGGAAATGTCCAGCAGGTCATTGACAAGATCAAGTACATGACGACCGGACTTATTGATATCAGCCAGATAATCTTTGTATCGCGGATTGCCGATGGGGCCGAAACGTTCTTCGCTCATCAACTCGGAAAAACCGATAATAGCGTTAAGTGGTGTTCGAATCTCATGACTAATCTTGGCAAGGAATTCAGACTTTATGGTCGAGGCTTCTTCCGCCTGCATTCTGGCATCTTCAAGTGCCTGCTCGGTCTGTTTCCAGGGCGTTATATCGCGAAGAACGGCACAATACCCCTTCAGCGTTGGCAATTTACCGATTGTCATAAATACGGGCAGAAATCCACCATTGCGCTCGCGTGCCAGGACTTCACGACCTTCGTTGAGAAGGCTTGCCACACCGTTGTTAGAAAAGCCATCAAGATAGTCCATCGCATCGCGTTGGCTTTCATTGGCAAACAATATCGAAAACGACTTACCCACGACGTCATCGCTGGTATAGCCAAACAATGCAGAGGCGGAGCTGTTTATTGATCGAATGGTACCATCTTGCGCGATCACCACCACGCCGTCAGTGGCGGTATCCAAAATCGCTCGCATCTCGGCAATTTCATCAATCGCCGCATTTTTGAACGTATCAGATGTGTCTGTAAGTGTATTATCGACGGGCTCAGGAATAGCTTTTTGCGATTCAGTTGTTTGTTCCTCGTACTGAGGTTCAAACGCAAACATCAACGCTGTACCCGTAAGCCAAGGAACAATTTGCAAATGCGCGCGAACGGCAATTGCATTTCCAGCCGCGTCAATTACCGCAAGACCGCGTTCCCCTGAATGGGTCGAACCATCGAGCGCAATTGTGTCATCGCCAAACAATGATGAAACACCTGCAGCGTTAAGCGCCTCAATATCGCTATACCCTGTCAAAGAGGTGAAAGCGTCATTGCCGAAAAGCGCCTCCTCATTGCGAACAATGAGTAGTGGCAACGGCAGTGCGTTAAGATGGTCGGGACCAAGTCTCACGCTGTCAATAGAGCCACCTTCATCGCCTTCGGTTGGTGGCGCAACATTATGCACTGTTGAATTGTCCACTGGGTCAAAGCCCGACTCTTCAGACGCGTCATCTACGGTCAAATCTTGAAGATCATCGAGTTCTGATGGATCGCTGGAAACCAAATCATCATTGTCAGAATTCGTGGCGTTCTGGCTGAGGGTTTCGCGAATCTTCTGAAAAGCTTCGGCTTCGTTCTCATCGAGTGGCTCGGGCGCATCGCGTTCCGCGCGACGTTGCTCAAATGGAATAATCTTATTGAAGTCACTTTCTCTGCGTACAGGGCACAAGCTTGACGAGCTCAACACTGGCACTTCGCCTTCAAATGGGTCGTCATCATCGCGATCTTGTTGATCAGGAATAAATGGTTGCCCCTTGGTCGAGCTGACCATGCCAAGTGATAGTCCGCGCTCTTCAGGATCAATCATTGCATCGGCCATACGCACAATGCCGAACCCCCGATAGCCCTCAAATTCGCGTGCTCGATTGTAATATGGTAAAGCCGCTAGATCGACCGGTACTTGCAGGTCTGTACCTTCAATGGGCCAAAGAACTGACTTGCCAGACCAAGTATCGCGGCGCTGCATCGATGCAGCAATATCGCCGTTGGGATCCAGATTGAAATCGGTCAAAACCTCATTCATGTCGCGGCCAACGAGCGAGTTTGCATGAACGCCGACGGCATCAGAAAATTCATTTGATATATCTACGAAATGGCCGGCGATGTCTGTCTTCCAAACAAACCGAACAGGTCCTTGAATACGATCGGTTGTGGAGTCTTGGTCTTCATGATCAAAAGCGTTCGATACAAAATCCTCATCTTCGTTCTCGTCAGCGTCGATAGGTACGACCGGCGGAGCAGAGGGTATTGTACGGGTGTATGGTTTCTTCGGAACCTTTAACGCATCTGCCGTCGGTGCCGTTGAAGTTGATGGCTGTTCACCCTCATCTTCGATGTCAGTTTCCATGGCCACCACTAGGTTGCGGACTGGATTCTCGCTGAGACGACCAATACCAAGTGCTACAGCTGTTTTGCCTGGCCTTTTTACGAGCCGTTTAACAAGCCGGTCATCCTCGCTAGCCACTTCTCGTGTAATTGAAATCAGACTATCCGGCGTAAGCGACAGAGCATGGAAAAGCTCCCCGCATGTGACAACTATGCCATCATTGCCAATAATTGCTGCACCCGCGCCATCGGCTTCAAGGCCTGAAATAGCATCCTTCGCAAGTTGCCGGTCATCCAGATTTTCCTCTGAGCGCAAAAATGTGAGAAAAACTAGGTCCTCTAAATGGCCTTCAATCTTGAGAATTTGAATTTCTGCCTTCAGCAACTGGCTGATCAATCCTGCAGTCACACGCAACAAAATTGATTGTGCACGTTGCGGTCGGCGCGCAGCGGCTGATTTAAGCTGGCGCAAAGTGGTTTGAAACGGTTCGATGCCTGCCGCTTGAAATTCTCCAATCGAAGCAAATCCAAACAAAGAAGCTGCAGCACCATTGGTCCAATACACTTGGTCAACGGCGGCATCGAACAAAACCGCAGCCTTACCATCAAGCATCGCTTCGCGCACCGTGTCTTGCACAGCGATATCTATAAATGGCACTTGAGACATGTTCAGCGGCATAAGACCGTTACTTTGACCTGTAAAATGAACCTTAGCAAATGTTTAATTGCCAAATTCAGTCAAATCCGTCCAGTTACAATGGGTGTTTGGCACTATTTGATTGATCATGTAGTTAATTGATTTGTGCATTGCACAATTATGTTGCACTGCACAATAGATCGTGCTATGGTATAGTCACCAAATTAGAAATCGGGATTAGAACTATGGCTAAAGATAAAAACGCATTTGAATTTCCTCAAGGCATCGATCCATCCGAGTATCTTGAAGGCTTGAAAAAAATGGCTGAGGACGGCTTGGGTAAGACCAAGGAAGCTTATGAACAAGCGCAAGCGGCATTTGAACAAGCTCAAAAAGAAGCTGAAGCGAGCATGAATACTGTGCAAGAGCACACTTCAAAAATTTCGCTTGCTGCATTGGAAGCCGTACGGAGCAATACCGAATCTTCACTTTCCTACATGGAAAGCCTTATTGGTGTTAAATCGATCGCTGATGTTATGGAAATCCAAACATCATATGCGCGCAAACAAGCTGAAATGGCCACTGATACAGCAAAATCGATGCAAGCGCTTTATCAAGATGCTGCTCAAGACGTATCAGCCCCTGCAAAAGATGCAGCCGACAAGGCTATGAAGGCATTTAAAGGCAAATAAGTCACTCCTGTGGGTGTTCGCGAACTGAAGGCAGTCAATTGGCTGCCTTTTTTTCGTTGAATCGACATTCTAGCAAACCAATCTCTTGCATTGTGTTTCACTTGGGACTAATCCAAAACCGTTGGTTTGCGGACGTAGCTCAGTTGGTTAGAGCGCTGGATTGTGGCTTCAGAGGCCGGTGGTTCAAATCCACCCGTTCGTACCACCAACCAAGTCCATCATTATATCGTAGCCTGCGGATCGGCGCATAAATATTTAAAAAAGCGACGCCTGATTGGATGAAGGCTTTTTGGATGCACTCGCTTTTTTGGTCTTTGAGGCTTTAGGCGTTGAAGAGGAGGTACTGCCTTTGATCGGCCCATTGGCAATCGCCGACAACCGATCATCGCCCGCGAATTGGATGGTAAGCTCGGCTCCCTTGGCGATCTTTTTGGAACTACGCATTGGCACGCCTTCACTGTCGCGCACCAACGCGAAGCCGCGATCGAGAACCCGCTCATAGGAAAGGCTACTAAGCAGTTTATTTGCTTGAACGAAGGAGGCTCTCTTGCGTTCAACCAGTCCGCTCATAACAATCAACTGCCGGCGTCCAATATTGTGAACGCGC
The DNA here is from genome assembly GCA_039178065.1 of Pseudomonadota bacterium. Lineage (GTDB taxonomy): Bacteria > Pseudomonadota > Alphaproteobacteria > Rhizobiales > Rhizobiaceae > Ahrensia. The sequence goes on from JBCDFK010000021.1 coordinate 8,920, forward strand.
TCGCGCCCGGAACTTGCCATGCGTGCGATCGCATCGATCGACAATCTACTGGTTCTAAATGATAGTTCACGCCTGCGGCTTTGCAATCCACGATCGAGTGCGGAAGGTAGCGCTTGCTGCAATCGCTCGAAATTTGAACGCAACCCGTCAAAGCGTTGTGCCAATTGTGAAGGATTGAGGCGCGCGCGCGCCGAAGCCAATTGGCTGCGTTTTTGAACTGTAAACCCATCCAGCGCTCTTACCAGACGCACCTGTTGCCCATCTAGCCTCTGCCGCGGCATTGCCAGCAATCCATCTGGTTGTGGCAGCGCTCTAGTTAGTCCGCGCAAATTATCCCGTTTGCGATCTGTCGAACGTCTGAGGCCAGATTGCAGCCGTGCAGAAAGTTGCGCGACATGTGCAATTAAATCGGCCTGGACCTGCACCGCTATTTCCGCAGCACCGGTCGGTGTTGGCGCTCGCACATCGGACGCGAAATCGATTAGTGTCGTATCTGTTTCATGGCCAACCGCCGAGATGATCGGCAAATCAGAATTCGCGGTTGCACGGACAACAATTTCTTCATTGAAGCCCCATAAATCTTCGAGCGAACCGCCACCACGTGCGACAATCAAAAGATCAGGCTTCGGAATACCTGATTTTCCGTCGATAGCATTAAATCCATCAATTGCATTTGCCACTTCCTGTGCAGAGGTTTCGCCCTGAACACGCACCGGCCAAACAAGCACATGGGTTGGAAAACGGTCTGAAAGGCGATGGATAATATCGCGAATTACTGCACCGCTAGGCGATGTCACCACACCGATAACACGTGGCATATAGGGAAGTAATTGCTTGCGGGCAGGATCAAATAGCCCTTCAGCCTCCAATTTGCGGCGACGCTCCGCAAGCAGCGCCATAAGCGCGCCTTCTCCGGCTGGCTCTATATTGTCGATGATCAGTTGATATTTTGACTGCCCCGGGAATGTTGTGATTTTACCGGTCGCAATCACTTCCAAGCCCTCTTCAGGCTGGACAACCATTTTAGAAACAGCGCCGCGCCAGATCACAGATGCCAGTACGGCACGGTCGTCCTTGAGATCAAGATAGATATGGCCTGACGCCGGTCGCGAAACACGGCCCAATTCCCCGCGCACACGGATTCGGCCATAAGTATCTTCCATGGTGCGTTTGATGGCGCCGGAAATCTCGCTGACCGAAAACTCTTAGACGTTTGACTGCGGTTGTACGAATTCAGACATCATTGATGGCGTTTCATACCGTCCAGATATTGGTCAAAAATTGACTCAACAGATTTCTGATATTGCTCTTGCTGTTTTCGTCCGGTTTCAAACATTTCACCGAAAAGATCTTCGTAGGAGTTCTTGGCGGGTGCGCGTTTAGGCTCTGGTTCTTCTTGTTGTGATGCCTTGCCCGCGCCCATCATCTCTTCAAATATCTTGCCAAATGGATTGTTGCTTGGGTCAAAGGGGTTCGGAACCTGAGATTGCGCTTCAGGTTCCGGAGCCGCCGGTTTGTTGCCACCACCAAACATCTGCTCGAGCGCTTTGCCAAAAGGATTTTCAAATGGATTGGGATTGCGAGGAGAGGCTTGCTGCATCGTGTCTGCCATTTGGCCAGATTGCTTCATCATTTGCTCAATGACTTGGCCAAACACATTACCATCACTCGATGCGCCAAACATTTGCGGCTGGGTGGTCTGCTTAAACATGCCGCCCATCAAGGTAGAGGCGATTGCCGGCAACATTTGCTTGAAGATTTCTTGACCAATGCCTGTTGCTTGTGCTGCCTGCGCCGCCACTGCACGGCTCACATCCTTCGACCCAAACAAATGACCCAGAATGCCGTTGCCATCTGCCATACCTTGCGGAGCAAATGCGTTGCCCATGTTTTCGTAGTATTTGGCGTGATCGCCCGTCGCTAGGGCTTGCATGAAACCAGCGACACCCATTGGGTCGGACGCATTACGTTTCAAGCCCGTTGAAAAAGCCGGCGTTAGCGCCTCAATGGCAAGCTCGGTTTGTTGCTGGCTGAGATTAAATTGTCGTGCCAACAAATCCATCCCTTTTCCATTTTGGGCGTTTGCTAGCATGTCAAAGAGCGGTTGCATGAGAATCTCCTACATCAATCAAACTTCAAACTAGCACATGCACTGCTTGTCGCAATGTGTAACAGAGGTCGTACACTGATGAGTCTTGGGCTTCGCAGATCCGGCAACAGACAAGGGGCAACGCCCCGCCGTCGCGTGCCGGCAGGTGGAAGTCGCTTTAGGCAAAAGCGCGAGGGCGCGTCCGAACTCATACGAGTTCGTATGAGCGTATAGGGCGCAATAATCGCCATCGTCATCCCGCATACGACAAGCGAAGCGATGTCGAAACTGCGGGATCCATTCCTGAATTTTGGAAATCGGGCGGCGTGGTGGCACAACATGCCCAATCGCAAAATCTTCAGGAGTGGGTTCCTTCACACGGCGCAAGCTTGTTCTAGACTCGCACAGGAATGATGAAGCGCGTGGTACCTTGTCTAGCTAAATGGCACACCTCTTCGTTTTCGCACCAAACTGGCCGAGTTTTGAGCAATACAATCTCTGTTTCAAACGAAACGGGCGGTTTGAATTCCGCTACATTGTAATTTTATATGCGGTCCTCAAACCGCCCGTCCGGTGCTCTTGCGGTGCCTTACACGCTGCTTGGTTCGTGTCGAACTCTGCGAAGGGCCGTACGGCTAACATCTTTC
>JBCDFK010000022.1:0-11595 GCA_039178065.1 Pseudomonadota bacterium
CCCGGTTTGCGCGCCACACCGGCGGTCACAATGCAAACATCGGCGCCCTTGATGGCTTCGTATGAGTTGGCGCCCGTGAAATTGACATCAAATCCATCAACCGATGAAGATTCAGCAATATCGAGGCCTTTACCTTGCGGTATGCCTTCCGCGATGTCGAAGAGAACAACGTCGCCCAGCTCTTTCAGGCCGATCATATGAGCCAGGGTGCCACCAATCATGCCAGAGCCGATGAGTGCGATTTTATTTCGTGCCATAAGGGAAAATCCGTATTTCAAATTACATTAAAGTGAGCGCACTACATTTTTTTGGGAGAAACGGCGCGCCCAAAACCTTTAAGTTCGTGACTCGCTTCCGCCGAAAAATCAACTGAAAAGTTGAAAGTCAAACATTTCAATCGTTTAGATATTATGAGATTGACGTAAACGTCAATTAAATGCGCAAATTAGTGGGCAAAAACTCTATTTCACTTCAATCAAGTCCCATAGATTTCCAAATGGGTCGCTAAACACGACAACGGTCCCATAGGCCTCGGAGCGGGGCTCTTCTAAAAAGCGTACGCCATTTACAGCAAAACGCTTGTAGCTTTCATCAAAATCATCAGTTTGAAGAAAAAAGGAAACGCGGCCGCCGGTTTGATGACCAATCGCTGCGCTTTGCGCGTCACCATCCGCTTGAGCCAACAAAATTGCGGTTTGAGCACCCGGCGGTGCAACCTTAACCCAACGCTTTTTCTCGCCCAGCTTTACATCTTCGAGAAGTTTAAAACCCAGTGACCCCACATAGAAAAAAATTGCCTCATCATAATCGGGCACGACAAGCGTCACGGCAGAGATAAACGAGGTCATTGTCCGCCGTCACCTGCCATCCATGCATCTGATCGCATTTCAATCAGACGCGACGCCGTCCGATCAAATTCAAATCCTTCGGTGCCCGAAGATGATTGATAAAGCTGCGTTGGCTCTGCTTCGGCCGAAACGACAAGCTTCGTTTTGGAATCATAAAGCGTATCGATCAGATTAATGAAACGCTTGGCCTCATTGCGATTGGTCTGATCCATCACCGGCACATCGTCAATGAAGATCGTATGAAACATCCGCGCAATCGCCAAATAGTCACGCGCGCCCAGCGGCTGAGCACAAAGATCATCGAACCCAAACCGCGCAGCACCCAAACCGGCGCGCGGCACATCCACTTTCCGTCCCTTCACTTCAACAATTGTCGCTTGCGGCGTGGCACCGGCAATCGATAGCCAAAGCGCATTCATTTGGGCAATGCCAGCTTCATCAATCGGTGTGAAAAACCGTGTCGAAGCCGATAATTTTCCGAGTCTGTAATCTTGGTCAGCATCTAGATTTGCCGTGTCAGTATGCTCTTTCAAAATGTCTATGAAAGGCAGAAAAAGGCCACGGTTAAGCCCATCCTTATACAGATTGTCAGGCATCACATTGGAAGTTGCGACCAGAACTACGCGCTGTTCAAATAAAACGTTAAATAGGCGCGACAGAATCATTGCATCGGCGATATCAGTTACGGAGAACTCATCAAAACATAGCACTTTAGCTTCTGCCGCGATTTCGCGCGCCACAGGCGGAATGGGATCGGTATCTTTAACTGCGCCATCTTTCACTTTTTGCCGGTAGTCTGCGATCCGATCATGCACATCAGCCATAAAGTCATGAAAATGTGCGCGGCGCTTTTTTGGTTCAGAGCATGCTTTGAAGAAAAAATCCATCAACATGGTTTTGCCGCGACCAACAGCGCCATAAATGTAAAGGCCGCGAACAGGTCCGTTCGTGCTGGCACGCTTTGCAAACAACCAACCAAGGGAAGATGATGAAACCGCGAGCCGCGCAGCGCCAATGCGCTTATTGAGTTCATCTAGTCGGTCCGCAAGCTTAATCTGAGCATTGTCGGTGTCGATAACACCTTCACTGGCCAGTTCATTGTAGCGAGACCGAACAGAATCGCCTGGCATGATGCGGTCAGGCATTACAGCGCCTTTTTGCCTTTATCGGGAGAAGCTTATGGCGCTGCCACCACTTGTTTGGCCATTAAACTGTGTGGCACCAGACTGGAAGAGCGTCGCAACTCTGTTGCCATTAGTATCGCTGAGTACAACTTGGTTACCCGATACGTTCCATGACGAAACAGAAGCAGCTTCACCAGGACAACCCCGCGATGCAGCACGGAAACCGCCAGACCATTTAGTCAACGCCATAAACATCTGACAATTAGAACCCTGAGTCGTCACTTTCCAAGCGCCAACCAGCGCCTCTTTGGTTACCGGGCCGCTGGTCGCCACGTTTTGAACACTGCTATCAGTGCCAGCCGCCACATTCGGGTCGGTGATACCATTCGCGTTTTCAGGCGCAGCAGGGAAGCCATTTGCCTGAACAGCAGCTTGCGTTTGTGCATCTGGTTGCACCGGCGGCGGTAGCTGCCCGGCAGTAACTGACCCTGAAGGCGCTGGTGTTAGCGGCGCTGGCGATGGTTGCGTTTGCAGTGCACCAATGCGCGAACTTTGACAGCCAGCCAAGGCAATAGATGCCATCAACATAATGGCCACAGGCCGAATTGCGGAATTCCCCATAGTCAATCTCCAGTTGGTGCAGCTTGTCCAATTCTGCAACATTGCGCCCTTCTTAATCGTATAAAATGGCGAAACAAGGAAAATCGCAAGCGTAACAGTGACGAATTACGTTACTAGGGCGCTGTTAGTGGCCTCCAGATAAGCTTTTCTTGTGGGCGGGGTACAAAATACGCCCCAAGGCTAAGCAATTTTCTGAACGCTTATTTGCAAATTTGGCATCTACCTTGCCCACATTGATTCGTTTCTCAGCTGAAACAGTAAAAAAACGGGGCATCGCTGCCCCGTCTTAAATACTTAGCAAATTAGACGCTGAATTACTCTGCGGCTTTTTCTTCTTCAGCAGGTGCTTCTTCAGCTGGAGCCTCTTCAGCAGGCGCTTCAGCTGCAGCTTTAGCTTCCTCTTCAGCTGCTGCCTTGGCATCTGCTTCTGCCTGTTTAGCTTCTTCAGCAGCCTGCTTGGCGTCTTCTTCTTTTTGCTTTTGCTCTTCAATGCGCTCTAGCGCTTTTTTGCCAGGCTTAGCCTTGATCGGGTTTTCGCGCGCAGGGCGCTCAGCCAAACCAGCTTCTGCCATGAAACGAAGTACGCGGTCTGTTGGAACGGCGCCGTGACCAACCCAGTGCTTGATGCGCTCTTCATTAAGCTCAACGCGCTTCGCTTCCCCATCTTTTGGCAGCATTGGGTCCCACTTACCAACACGCTCGATGAAGCGGCCATCGCGAGGCGCACGAACATCTGCAACGACAATGTGATAGTAAGGACGTTTCTTTGAGCCCGCACGGGCCAGACGAATTTTAGTAGGCATTGTTAGTTTCCTTTGGTGTGTTCTTTTAATTCTGTTGTTTCGTTATTTTTTCTTCGGCAGACCGGGTAATCCCGGACCACCTAAACCTGGTAGTTTTGGGCCGCCAAGGCCTGGTAACTTCGGCGCGCCAGCGCCGCCCAGCCCCATTTGCTCGGCTTGCTTCTGTAGTTTTTCAATTTCTTTCGGGCTCATATTGGCAAGGTCAGGCATGCCGCCGCCCATGCCAGGCATGCCGCCGGGCAATCCCATTTTGCCAGCTAGGCCGCCCATCATTTTGCCCATCATGCCGCCGCCTTTTTTGCCTTTCATGGATTTCATCATGTCAGCCATTTGGCGATGCATTTTCAAAAGCTTGTTAATCTCGGCAGCATTGGTGCCAGATCCCGCCGCGATACGTTTCTTGCGACTATGTTTTAGAATATCCGGATTCGCGCGCTCTTGCCGCGTCATAGAACCAATGATCGCCAACTGACGATTAAAAATACTGTCATCCATGCCAGAAGCAGCCATCTGGTCTTTCATTTTACCCATGCCCGGCATCATGCCCATGATGCCGCCCATACCGCCCATTTTTTTCATTTGATTCAGTTGGTCGGCGAGATCATTCAGGTCGAACTTGCCGGCCTGCATCTTCTTAGCCATTTGGGCGGCTTTTTCTTGGTCGATTGTTTCAGCGGCTTTTTCAACCAGCGAAACAATATCGCCCATACCCAAAATACGATCGGCAATCCGCTTGGGATGGAACTCTTCCATCTCATCCATGCGTTCACCCGTACCGATAAGCTTAATAGCCTTGCCGGTGACCGCGCGCATGGAAAGCGCGGCACCACCACGCCCATCACCATCCATACGAGTAAGCACTAAGCCAGTGATACCAACGCGCTCATCAAATGAGGTGGCAAGATTGACCGCATCCTGACCGGTCAAGGAATCTGCAACAAGCAAAATCTCATGTGGATTAGCGGTCTTCTTGATGTCCGCCATCTCGATCATAAGTGGCTCATCAATATGCGTGCGTCCGGCGGTATCAAGAATGACAACGTCATGGCCGCCAAGCTTGCCCGCTTGCATCGCGCGCTTGGCAATATCAACTGGCGATTGACCTTCGATCACCGGCAGGGTGGCAACATCAACCTGCTCGCCGAGTTGACGTAGCTGTTCCTGAGCCGCAGGACGGCGCGTATCAAGCGAGGCCATCAAGACCTTTTTCTTATCGCGCTCTTTAAGGCGTTTAGCGATCTTACCAGACGTGGTCGTTTTACCAGAACCCTGAAGACCGACCATCATGATGACAACTGGGGCAGCCGCTGCCAGATCGATTGTCTCGCCTTCGGCGCCGAGCATTTCAACCAGTTCATCATGAACGATCTTAACGACCATCTCGCCAGGTTTGATGGATTTGAGGACGTCCACGCCAACTGCTTTTTCGCGCACCTTATCGGTAAATTCGCGCACCACTTCCAACGCCACATCCGCTTCAATGAGCGCTCGGCGAATTTCGCGCAGCGCTGCGGAAACATCTTTGTCCGAGAGCGCGCCGCGGCCTGTTAGGCCTGAAAAAATTGAACCTAAGCGGTCCTGAAGTGATTCAAACATCGTCAATCCTGTTCTTAATCTCGCACCGTGCGAAACTAAGATAAGTGCTCAAAAGATGATTCACAAACAAACGCACAAAGCCAAAACGCACCCGAGGGCGCATCGCGCTGTCGGGTGTTGACCTCCGGCATCATCTTGTAAAAAACGCACCGGTCAGTGGCTCGGCGTAAAAATCATCGCTGAACTGGCGCGCTTATGGCTAAGAAAGACCCGTGAGTCAAGTTTTTGCTTGCGCCATTTACGCGCGCTCATAAGGTGTCGCTGGGAGGTCTATATGCAGCACATCAAAAATCAATATCGCGGTTCTGGCATGGACACTCTAGCCGAGATTATTCCTGCGCCATCAACGGATGCCGGCGCGGTCGCCAAACTTCTGGCGCATTGTCCGGCACATGCTCAAACACCACTTGTGAACGCATCTGATCTCGCATTCAAACTGGGCATTGCGAGCCTTCATATCAAAGACGAACGCGCCCGCATGGATCTGGGTAGCTTCAAAGCTTTAGGCGCAGCCTATGTGATTGCATGCGATGCCGACGCCATCGGAGGGGAGCTGTCGACGGCACTGAGCGGTCATACCTATGTAACCGCCAGTGCTGGCAACCATGGCATGTCAGTTGCAGCAGGCGCAAAAGTGTTTGGCGCAAACGCCGTCATCTATTTATCTCAAACCGTGCCCCAAGGCTTTGCTGAACGATTGGAGGCAAAAGGCGCCAAAGTGGTGGTCGAGGGTGAAAACTACGAGGCCTCCATGCAAGCCGCGATGGATGCAGCTGAGGCCAACAATTGGCGCTTGCTATCCGATAGTTCCTGGAATGGTTACACCATCGCGCCCCACCGGCTCATGGAGGGTTATCTGCAAATGGCAACGGAGGCATTCGGCCAGCTGCCAGACGCTCCGACACATATTGTTTTGCAAGCCGGCGTTGGCGGCATGGCCGGCGCAGTGGCCGCCATGGCGCGCAGCACCTTTGGCAATGAGCCCGTGATCATCGTCGTGGAACCCGATGTCGCGCCTGCTCTTTATGAAAGCATTGAACAGGGTAAATTCGTTACCACTTCAGGCCCCGTTTCAAATATGGGCCGTCTAGATTGCAAAGAACCATCTCTAATCGCCCTCAAAGGCCTTTCACATGATGCCGACCACTTCGTCTTGATATCCGAAAAGGAAGGATCAGCGTCCATGGATGAACTCTTAAAAAATGGGTTGCCCACAACACCTTCGGGCGGCGCGGGCATTTCATTCCTCTTGGCGTGCAAGAACACCTCAGAATTCGGTATTGATGAGCGATCACGCATTCTCGCCTTTCTTTCGGAGGGACCGGACGCATGATACCGCCACGCGGTTTTCAAAAGTCTGAATTTGAAGCGCGGGTAGCCAAGGCGCAGCGCTTAATGGTGTCGAGCAATCTTGATGCGCTGCTGCTAACGACCGAACCAGAAGTTCGTTACTTCACCGGATATCTTACAAGATTTTGGGAAAGCCCAACACGACCATGGTTCCTGATTGTACCTCAATCGAGCAAACCGATCGCAATTATTCCTTCGATCGGCGCTGACCTGATGCGCTCCACCTGGATTGATGATGTGCGCGCATGGCGCTCACCGGATTTAGCAGATGATGGCGTTTCATTGTTGTCGCAAGCGCTCGTTGAGATTGCTGGTTCGAAGGGAAATGTGGGACTACCGATGAGCCACGAAACCCATTTGCGCATGCCGTTGGAGGACTACCATCGGCTAAGCGCAAATATCGCCCCAATCACCTTGCGCGATGATGCTGGTATTATGCGATCGCTGCGCTTGATCAAATCACCAAGCGAGATCGAAAAGATCCAACATGCTTGTTCAATAGCCGGCAAAGCGTTTCAAACTGTGCCCAAACTCGCCCGTCCGGGCGTTGCCCTGGAAGATGTATTCCGCGACTTTCAAATTGCCTGCCTTCAGCAGGGCGCCGATTGGATATCATACCTTGCCGGTGGTGCCGGTCCGGATGGCTACGCAGATGTGATCTCGCCAGCGACCCAAACGCCACTTGATACTGGCGACATTCTGATGCTCGACACAGGCCTGGTATGGGATGGCTATTTCTGTGATTTCGATCGGAATTTTGCAATTGGCAAACCATCGGCAATCGCCAGCAACGCTCATCAAAAACTACTCAAAGCGGTTCAAGAAGCGGCTCAAACCGCAAAACCCGGCGTCACCGCTTCGGACCTTTTTCACGTCATGAATAAGATACTGACCGGCGGCGAAAGCCTATCGGAGGCCGGGCGGCTAGGGCATGGTCTTGGCATGCAACTTACCGAATGGCCGTCGCTCATTCCCGGTGATCATACCGTGCTAGAAGAAGGCATGGTGCTAACCCTAGAGCCTGGCATTGAAACTGGGCAAGGACGCATAATGGTGCATGAAGAAAATATCGTCATCACCGCTGATGGCGCTGAGTTTCTCTCACCGCTTGCTGGTAGCGCACTTGATATTTGTGGTGAACCATGAGCGATTTTCCCTACGCCACAAACCAAAAATTGGACCAAACTGCCACATTGGGACTTGTGGTTCTAAAAGCAGATGAAACAATTGAACTGGATTTTCGGCGGCTAATTAATGCCGACATCGCCCTGCACATAAGTCGCATCGAAAGCGATCCGCAAGTGACATCTGCCGCCCTCATGAAAATGAAGGACCGTCTAACCGGTGCCGCATCGCTATTTCCAGATACATCCGAATTTGATTGCGTAGCCTATGCCTGCACTTCGGGCACATCAGTGATTGGGCAAGATGAAGTCGCACTGCGCATCGGGCAGGGATGCACAACCAAGTCCGTTACTGACCCCGTCACCGCACTCATTGCCGCCTGCGATCATCTGAAAATTCAGAAGCTGGCGATCCTCTCGCCCTATGTGGAAGATGTATCAGCTGCACTGCGCGGCGTGCTATCAAAACATAATATCTCAGCACCCGAATTTGGCTCATTTAATGAAGCAGACGAGGCCCGAGTTGTGCGTATTGACGAGCAATCAATATTCAATGCAGCGGTTCAACTGGTTCAAGCTACGGATGCGCTTTTCATTTCCTGCACAAATCTGCGAACACTCGGTGTAATCGAAAAAATAGAAAACGAAATTGGAAAGCCAGTGCTGACGAGCAATCAAGTGCTCGCCTGGCATATGATGACCTGCGCTGAAGTCGATATTGGCGTTGAGGGTTTCGGCCGTTTGCTTAAGCCAACTTCTCCTTGAAGAAATCAACTGTTCGCTGTTCTGCAAGTTTGGCCGCAGTTTCATCATAGCGCGGTGTCGTATCATTGTGAAAACCGTGATTTACGCCAGGATACATATGACCTACATAGTCAATACCAGCCGCCTTTAGCGCCTCTTCGTAAGCGGGCCAGCCCGCATTGATACGCTCGTCAAGTTCAGCATTCTGAACCATCATTGATGCTTTGATATTTTTAACATCTTCTGAGGCTGGCTGACGACCATAGAAAGGAACGCCCGCAGCTAATTCTGGATAGGCCACAGCAATAGCATTCACGACACCGCCGCCATAGCAAAAGCCCACAGCGCCGACTTTGCCCGTTGAATCCTCATGCGCCAATAAAAACTCAAAGCCAGCGAAAAAGTCGTTCATCAATTTGGTACGATCAACAGTCCGCTGCAATTCACGACCTTCATCATCATTGCCCGGGTAACCGCCAACTGAAGTTAAACCATCAGGCGCTAGCGCCATAAAGCCTGCCTTACCTAGACGGCGGGCAACATCTTCAATATAAGGATTCAACCCACGATTCTCATGTACGACGAGTACAGCAGGCAGCTTACTTATTGCACCGGTGGGCTTGACCAAATAGCCATTCACATCGCCATTGCCGTTGGGCGAGTTATACGTCAAACGTTCTGTTTCAATGCTGGCATCATCTTCCATCACTTGCTGCGCCAACGCATAGTTGGGCGACAATTGTTTGAGCAGCACGGCTGCGGTCACTCCGCCAACAGCAAACTTACCAGCGCGATCCAAAAACTCGCGCTTGGTCATTTTGCCATGCGCATAATAATCATAAAGATCGAGTAATTCCTGCGGGAAATCTTTCGCCGTTTTCCGAGTTTTGATTTGGGACATCTCATTCATCGGGAGCACTCCTTAGTTTCAATAAACGAGAGCGTAGCAACCGATGGCAGGCTAGCAAGCCAAATTGCGCAATATTACAAAATGGTAATCTAAACTAGAAGATGTCGTCGCGCAGAACTTCAACATTGGCGATCGTAGCAATCGCCATTTGCGGCTCAATCAATTCATAAATCTGAGCCAAAATACCATCCGCTTCATCAAGCGATAATATCGTCACAATCATCACCATCCTGCCGCTCGTGCCAACCAAACCATCACGGTTCCATTCGCCTTCGCTGCCACGACCAGATGCTGCATCAAATTGGGTGTAGCCGGTAACGCCAGCTTCAGTAAGTGTTTTTACAACACGGCTTGCGAGCGGCAATTCACAAATAATAGTCAGCTGCTTTTTCTTAAATGTTTTCATCGCATCACCCTCCTACAGCCCATGTTGCCATGGCCGCATAAGTTGGAATACCCAGCGTCAAATTCATCGGAAATGTAACACCCAGCGACAAGGTAAGATAGACCGATGGCCGCGCCTCCGGCAGTGCTATGCGAAGGGCCGCAGGAACCGCAATATATGAAGCACTGGCAGCCAATGTGAGCAAGAGCGCCGCACTGCCCGCATCAAGACCTGCCAACCACGCCAACGGCGTAGCCATGCAAGCGCCAATAAATGGCATGATGAGCGCGAAGACGATGAGGCGTAAGTTTAACACGCTTGCTCCCTGGGTCATTCCACGGCCAGCTACCGCACCCATATCCAGCAAGAACAAACATAAAATGCCAGTAAACGGCACGACAATAAATCCGCTAACCGCATCCATTCCTGGTTGGCCAGAAATTGCGCCGATCACAAAAGCGCCCATCAACACAACGATAGAGGAATTTAATAGAACCTCCTTAAGCAGCCCTTCTTGAGCATCACCCGACTTGCGTTTGACATCAGCCCTTACGCCCCTTGCCAAAAGCAGCGCCACAATGATCGCGGGGGTTTCCATAATAGCCGCGACAGCCACCATGTAACCTTCAGGTTTAAGTCCAATACCTTCAAGCGCCTGCGTTGCGGCAACAAAAGTCACAATCGAGATTGATCCGTAGTGGGCCGCAACCGCAGCCGCATCAACACGAGGCAAATTGCTGAACAACTTCAAAATGATGAAGGCGACAACTGGAATAAGTGACGACAACACAGTTCCAGCCAATAGTGCCAGGATCAACGCTAGGGTGACACCTTCGGCCGCCAACGCGACACCACCCTTAAATCCGATGGCCAGCATCAGATAAATCGACAGCGTTTTTGCCATCGCCTCGGGAAGCGTAAGTTGAGAACCCACAAGGGCGCCACCAAACCCTAATATGAAAAACAAAACCGGCGGCGAAACAAGGTTTGCCGTTGCCAGCTGAAATATCGCATCCATTATACTGGCTCCAAATTCAACTCAAATAATGGGTAGAGGTTTGCTCAGTCAGCTACGATTTCGTCTTTCGCGCCTTGAATTTTAAAATCGCCCGACTCATCCATGGTCCACAATTCTCCGGTCGATATATCAAACCACGCACCATGTAGAGACAAGCGCCCCTTGCCGTGCAAATTTTTTACATATGGAAACGTCATTAAGTTATCGATTGAATTGCGAACAGAAATTCGCTCCAGCGCGGTTTGACGCTCCGCATCAGTCATCCATTCATTAGCGGAAACCGCTTTTGCTGCTGGCTTCAAAAGATTCATCCATTTGCCAATAAAGTCGCCAGGCGATAGCGGTTCCATGTCTGGCGTTAACGCCGCCGAAATACCGCCGCACCGTCCATGGCCCATCACCACAATGTGTTTTACCTTCAGGCTCTGGACCGCAAATTCCAGCGCAGCTGAAGTAGAGTGATATTCACCATCAGGCAGATAAGGCGGCACCAAATTGGCCACATTGCGAACAACAAAAACTTCACCAGGGTCTGCACAAAAAATCGTTTCTGGCGCAGCGCGACTATCACAACATGCAATAATCATCGTTTCTGGTTTTTGACCTTTTTCGGCCAGTTCCAACGCCTTGACACGTTGTTCGGGCAAACGACCATTGGCATACGCCCAATAGCCATCAAGAAGGTGTTTTGGTAAGCTCATGGAACTCAATTATCGCGGCCCACAATTTTTCGCAACAACTAGATTGTGGTTGCACTAAAATCTCACTGGTTCGGCCTCAAAACCTGCAATTTTTCGATTGCCATTTCGCCACTGTTTCAGATCGTAAAAATCAAAAAACAACGATGTGCCGTTGACCAAAAACGCCGCAAGCGTCAACCAATACTCTGGACCACTCATCTCAACAACCAAAATTCGGTATGCCAGCAAAGCAACCAAAGGTGTCCAGAACAGTACGTGCGGAATACACAGGACTTTTGAAAATCCACCATTGAGCCAAACAATGCCAAGATTGAGAATGATTGCACCCGCCCCCAGCAGCGCGATCCAAAAACCTGAAGTGGTTTCCAAAA
>JBCDFK010000023.1:0-11568 GCA_039178065.1 Pseudomonadota bacterium
CGATTGCAGATTGCATTGTCTTGTTGTCTGAGCGGTCGACGAACATAGCGATGGGACGCTTTATTGCTCGGGTAAGCTGAAAGATGTTTTCCAGCATATCGCGGTTTGGGTTCTCCAAATCTATAACAATTACGTCTGGCGACAGAGCGGCAATTTTGGCAGCAATTCCTTCGACGGTATCGATTGTGGTGACTTGTGTATGCCCGGCCGTGCGCAATCCCGCTTCAATAATAGAGGCGCGCGCGGCATTTTCATCAATGATTAGAACCGATGGGAGGCGTTCAGTCATTCCTATATACTGCTCAATTAAAAAAATTGTGCAATGCACAAATTCTGAGAAATGTCTTTTGGTTGAATGATCCTGCGAAGCTTTGTGAAACTAGCAGCGCGCAGGCCACTTCCCATAGGGTTCAATTGCAACCGACAATCGAATGGGATTTTGGGAAACGCAGTCAATACTAAGAAATTTTGGTGCAGTTGATCGGACTAACATAGAACCGGAATATCTTTCCCAGATATTGGATGATTTAGAAGAATGGAGCGAGTATTTGCGCTCCCATCCTGAAGTCGCAAAAGAGCTTTCAACCCTTGGCAATAGCGTTGAGAATGCCAGCTCGAAGCCTAAATTACGGGTCAAACAGCGTTCAGGCCCATCGCTATGAGCAGTGTAAACGAGGACTTTCAACGGGCTGCTCCTCTGAGATTGAGCTCCGAGCTTAAAAACGTAGCAAAATCACCCTCGAATAAGACGACACGCGACTGTCCTCGTGTGACGTTGCGATTGTCTGTAGATGACCATGAGCGCTTGAAAGAGTTGGCCGATGGGATGGCATTGAGTGTGTACATACGTGCAAGGGCGTTGGAGCAAGAACTGCCGCGCAAAAAACGTCGCTCGACAACATCTGTCGCTGATAAACAGGCTATTGCAAAACTATTGGGACTGCTGGGCGAATCTCGAATTGCCAATAACCTCAACCAACTCGCCTATCATGCAAATGTTGGCGCTTTGATCATGGATGATGAGAGTCGCGAACAAATCACGGAGGCCTATGACCATGTGATTTTCTTGCGTCAAACACTAATACAGGCGCTTGGACTGAAGCCATGATCCTCAAAGGGAATAGTCGCGCAAATGGTCACGAACTGGCCTTTCACTTACTGAATGCTGAGGATAATGAGCATGTTCGTGTTCATGAAGTTCGCGGCTTTCTAGCGGAAGAGTTGCTTGGCGCGTTCAAGGAAATCGAAGCGATCGCTCAGGGGACAAAGTGTGAGCAATATTTATTCTCGCTCAGCTTAAGCCCGCCTAAGTCTGAAACTGTCTCTGTTGAAGATTTCGAGACAGAAATTGCAGCAATCGAGAAGCGCCTTGGATTAGCAGGTCAACCGCGCGCTATCGTATTTCACGAAAAGCTTGGCAGACGCCATGCGCATTGTGTTTGGTCCCGGATTGATATTGCGAAAATGCGAGCCATCAATCTTCCGCACTACAAACGCAAACTCACAGAATTGTCACGGGAGATTTACATCAGGCATGAATGGGAGGTTCCGTCGGGACTTCTAAATCCTGATGATCGAAGCCCGAACAATTTCTCCCAAATTGAAGCAGCACAATCCAAGCGCGGTAAACATGATCCCGTTAAACTCAAGAAGATGTTCCAAGCTTGCTGGACGTCTTCTGATTCAGTCACGGGCTTTCGCGCTGCGCTATGGGAACAAGGCTTCTGTCTCGCGCGCGGTGATCGGCGCGGCTTCGTTGCAGTCGATGCCGATGGTCAAGTCTATTCCCTATCGAGATGGTGCGGCGTTAGGACAAAGGAACTCAAGAGGCGATTGGGTAACAGTGCTGGCCTTCCAGACGTCGATGCTGCGCTTGAGACATTTGCACACCTCAGCTCCGCGACATCACCCGATCTATCAACTCAACGGGTATTAGAAGCTCATAAGAAATCAGTCATTGAACTTGTTGCACAGCAGAAAAAAGAGCGGAGAACGCTCCTTCAGACGCACGAAGCGCGTCGACTTGATGAGATCAGATCATATCAAGCAACTCTACCAACAGGCTTAAGAGCGGTCTGGGAGCGTCTGAAAGGCACTTATCAGCAACGTGTAGAGAAAATCGCGCGAAGTGCTCAGAACAATAAAATCCGAGATGATGAGGAAACACAGTCCCTCATAAGCCGTCACTTAGCAGAGCGGCGCGCGCTCGACAAAAACCTGGAATTTGCACAAGCTCAGAAAGCCTTTGAAAGTGAAATTCTTGGACAGCAACACTCTTCATCTGAACCTTCGCAACAGCAATCCGATCCGCGCCAATATTTGGTGCTGCAAAAAGAAACACCACCATTTTCGGTCAGGCAACTCAAAAGAAAGCCGGAACTCATTCTAGATTATATCTCGGATAAGCATGCACGCTTCTCTCGCACTGATGTGATGTGTGGATTAGCAGAATTTATCGATGATCCGCTCGAGCTAGGAGTTGCCGCAGATAAGGCACTGCAATCAAAGAAATTGGCGCACACGGGTGAAGGCGCAGCGGACGATTTTACAACACTTGATTTCCAAGCAGCCGAAAGCAGCTTGCTCAATTGTTCTTCTGAGATGGCTCGATCAGGTGGTTTTGGAGTGGACGCCGCAAACATCAGATGGGCAATCAAATGTGAGAACAGGAATCTAAAAAACTCAGTTGGTGCTCAACTCAGTCAAGAGCAGGTCCAAGCCATTGATCATGTTCTATCCGCCAATCAAATGTCCAACGTCGTTGGTTTAGCTGGTACTGGCAAAAGCACGCTCCTTTCCGTTGCCCGAGAAGCATGGGAGAAACAGGGTTATCGCGTTCACGGTGCTGCCCTTGCTGGCAAAGCCGCTGATAGCTTGGAAAGCTCGTCAGGCATTCCTTCACGAACGCTAGCCTCGCTCGAAGCAAGTTGGAAAAATGGATACGAGCAGATTGGCTATGGCGACATTATTGTCATTGATGAGGCTGGTATGGTTGGCACCCGGCAACTTGGACGGATAGCTGAACAGCTACATCAACGCGGCTGCAAATTGGTACTCGTTGGAGACCCCGATCAACTTCAGCCAATTCAAGCTGGAACGCCATTCAGAAAAATCATCGAAGAAAATGGAGCGGCACGTCTGCAGGAAATTCGCAGACAAAAATCCACTTGGCAGCGTCAGGCTTCAATCGATCTCGCAGTAGGACAAACACATGAGGCAATGCGTGCTTACAAGAAACACGGTGCCGTTCATGAAAATCAGAATCAATATGGAGCTATTACCGCGCTCGTGAATGACTATATGGATGATCGGAAGGCCGTTGGTGAGAAACGATCGCGTCTGGCGCTTGCTCATCGCCGTAAGGATGTTTTTGCTATCAATCAGGCGATCAGAGCAAAGCTGACTGCTGACAAAGTATCTACAGACGAAATTCTGGTCGAGACTGACCATGGGCCACGCGCATTTGCAAATGGCGATCGCATTCTCTTCACACGCAACGATCACGATCTTGGCGTCAGAAACGGAATGCTTGGGACCGTGGAAATGATTGGAACTGACCTTCTGTCTGTGCGGTTGGATTCAGGCACCTTAGAAAAACCAAACAAGGTGACTTTCGCGCCCTCCGAATTTGCATCTATCGATCATGGATTTGCTGTCACCATACACCGGTCTCAAGGTTGCACTGTTGATCGTAGTTTTGTTCTTTCAAGTAAGACGCTCAGTCACAATTTGTCATATGTTGCGCTAACACGGCACAAACAGGCAACTGGTTTATACACATCACCCGATATCGAAGCGCTCGGCTTGTCTCGATTGGAGCCGAGAAAAGTATTGGCGCGAAAGCTCGGGCAATCCTTGCCTACTAGATCGCGATGAGGTTGGATGAAATACGCTTCGCAAAAAAATCCAAGGGTTTCTCTGAGCCTTTTTTTGATGATAGCTGATTTACTT
Organism: Pseudomonadota bacterium; assembly: GCA_039178065.1. GTDB lineage: Bacteria > Pseudomonadota > Alphaproteobacteria > Rhizobiales > Rhizobiaceae > Ahrensia. The sequence goes on from JBCDFK010000023.1 coordinate 3,952, forward strand.
GCCTTCTTGGTTTGCGGCAATAATTTCGCACCGCAGTTAAGCACCACCAACCAGCCTATAAAATCAATGGGTTTGCTAGCGTTGCTTGAGTTATGACTTATGCACCAAGCGAAGGTCAGCACTGCGGACAAAGCCGACATTAATCGCCAAGTATCCGCCAGCTGCTCAGACTGCTGTCCACTTCATCACAGGCGCCCAGAATGAGGCCGCGCGACATATAGGGACCTGCACTTCGACTGCTTGAACCGGCAACGACGCAGGTACCCCGTTGATCAATGGGCGAAATAAATCCGGTATCTTCGACATAAACAAATTGTTGTCTGACTGTACCATTGCAGTCCAGAAGTCCGAACTGAACCTCCGAGCCAGCATCCAAAACTGTCATGCATTGGTTCTGATAAGTGGCCGACCGTATCTCTCCAGATGATTTATCAAACGAGAATTTAATATCCGCATTTCGATTCGAACTTCCGCTTTGCGGCTTGCAAGAATGAGTCTGAAGCTGTTCGCTTTGCCCTCGACCTAAAGTGTCTATGCACCAACCCAGACCATCTTTTTCATCCAAATTGTCAGCCAGATAGATTATTGGACCATTGGTCTGGAGCACGGGCGGTTCCGCCATGGCCTCTTTCGGTACCGCCACACTGAACACCACTGCAATAATCATTGGTAGCGTACTGCAGCGACGAAATTGATTGATTGCGCTCATGCTTTTTCCTCACTCGCTCCTGAGATTTTCGTATCTAGCATTCAGTTTGGTGATGATGGCTTGCTCTGCCTCCGAAATGCCGTCGGAAATCAGGTCTGTTTGCTCAAGCGGATCTGAAGACAAATCGTAGAGCTCTGCAGGTGCGTCTCTTGGCACGACAAAGCGATATTCTCCCTCGCGCATGGCCCATCCATATATACCGCCGCCACGGGTTTCTCGGTTGGTGAAGTGATCCGTGTATATGTATTCACGGCTTCCATCGCCACCGGATAGAACCTGTCCAAAGTCATGGGAGTCGGGCGATGAGAAGTCTGCACCCGCCATGCCAGCAATGGTCGCTGTCAAATCTGTTGTATTGGTAAAAGCGTCGGTTCGACCAGCTGAGATGTCTGGACCGGACACAATCAAAGGTACGTGCGTACCGCTGTCATAGAGCGTCGCTTTAGCCCGATGGTCGCCATACAATCCATTTAAGACCTGATTGGGTGTGCCGTTGTCACCGATAAACATGACGATGGTGTTCGCGCGCTCCTCATCACTCAGGGAACTGAGCAGGCGTCCCATCTCAGTGTCTAGTGCTTCCAACATCGCTTGGTAGTACGGCAGAGGATTTTCGTCGATGGACGCTTCATCGCTTGGGAGATCGTCAAACGTGTGCAGGTCACTTGGGGGAAGATGGAATGGCGAGTGTGGTGCGTTGTACGCCAACCAAAGGAACCAGGGGCTCTCTTGCTCTTCGATCCAACCTATTGCGCGATCTGTCAGAACGGTCGTGGCATAGTCTTCGATCTGGACTTCTTGTCCATTCTCGACTGCTGTCCAATTGAAATAATCCTGCACGCCGCCGTAGAAGAGGCCAAAGTAGTCAGAAACACCCATCTGTTGGGGCAAATCATATCCCATGTCGCGGCCTGTAATGTGCCATTTGCCAATAACATTGGTGGCATATCCAGTTGGTGCCAACGCATCAAACAATGTGGGTGTATCTGGGTCTAGATCATCGCTGCCATCGGGCGCTACAGGCGCCCCAACACCGGTGCGAAAGCCGTATTGACCTGTCATGATCGTTGCGCGGGTCGGAGAACACGTTGGTTGCGCATAGGCGTTGTCAAACACAAGTCCATTTGCGCCCAGGGCTTCAAGATTGGGCATCGACGCTTGCTGAGCACCGACATCGTAGCATCGCGATGCATCCAAACCCATATCATCAGCAATTATGAGCAATATATTGGGATTGGCAGCATCGGTTTGAGCAAAAGAGCTAAGCGGGTTCAATGATGCAATCGCTACGACTGAGCTCATAAATAGGTTGCGTGTGACTCTCATTTTGGTCCCTCCAATATTTTTGCCGAATACTCAGCTTCTAATTGCGTCGGTCGAATAGATGGTGTTAGTATACTAAGACACGACTTATAGTGTTAGTATCCTAAGACCTGAAAATTGCAAGTTACAAATAGTTAATGCCAAGAATCAAATTTCATCCCTTCCTGCATGCGAGTGAGCTTCTGACAAAGCGGCTTGAGATTGAGCTATCGCCATTGGGCGTGAGACCAAGGCAGGCGCGTGTACTGAGCGCTTTGGGAAGGATGGGCGAAGTTTCGCAGGCTGCATTGGCGCGAGAGTATGATGCGACCGAAGCCAGTATGAGCACGATGATCGCGAGACTGATCGAGGCAGGATACATCACCAGATCCATCGACCCACAAAATCGCAGTGGCTATTTGGTCAAGCTCTCGCCCGACGGCGAAACAGTGGTCGAAAAGATCAGAAGTGTCTGGGAAAGCGTCGACCATATTGTTGAAGAAAAAATTGGCACCGATCAACAAAGGGCGCTTCGAGAGATTTCAGTTCAATTGCGCGATGGGCTCGGAGGACGTGTGGCGGGAATCCGCAATGACAAGTCGCGAGCATTAAGGTCGCAAGATAGGCAGATCAAAAGCGAACAGACCGTTGACGAGTCCGACCATGACTAAAAAAAACACGCCTCTGCAGGAGCGTGCAGTTTCAAGGCGCTCCGTGTTGTCATTTATCAAAGAATTGTCTGTTGGAACCGCTATTGTCGGCACGAGCGGGATGGCTGCCTCTTTGGTTGTTTCCCACACTAGCAATGCACAATCGTCTGCTGAAGCATCGCTAATCGGTGAAGATCTCTCCGGCCATGGAGCCTTGCTTAATGTTCAGCCAGTCAATGGGTCGCCGACGTATAATGGCAAAGTGCCGGGCCCCACATTGGTGGGAACACCCGGCAAGAATATCGATGTCACGCTGGTCAACAATCTGCCGGCGCTAAATGACGATTGCACAGAAAACGTCAATCAATTCCATGGCTTGAATACAACGAACCTACATACGCATGGTTTGCATGTCTCACCATCGACAGATTCGTCAGGCAAATTTGATGCAGACAATGTATTTGTCAGCGTCGTTCCAAAAGACCAGATTGTGTTGTGTGAATCGATATGCGGGGTACCCGTTTCATCCAGTTTTCGCAGCCATCATACCAAATACCGTTTCGAGCTTCCTGCACACCATCCATCGGGTACATTTTGGTATCACGCCCACAAACATGGCTCCACGCAAAGACAAGTTGGCGCTGGTCTGTCTGGTCCTCTGATCATACCGGACCCTATTGGGTTTATGCCGGATTACATCGCTGAAGTAGAAGAAAAAATCCTGATGATTATGAATAATGGATTAGTTCTAGCTGATCCTGAGGGCGGAGGAACATTCAGTCCAACCTTAACCTTGCGACCAGGCGAGGTTCAGCGCTGGCGAATTATCAATGCCCAAGCTGTCGGCAATTCCTTCGCTTACTTACGCACTAACGTACCAGAGCTAGAAGTATATCAGATTGCTTTTGATGGGCTGACATTGCCTCGACGGATCGAGATTGACCAGTTTAGCTCAGACGAGCCATGGCTCAATCCCGCCGCGTTGGCACCAGGTAACCGCACAGATCTATTGGTAAGGGTACCTGAAAATGCCAAGTCCGGTTCCCTTGCCTTGACCGTGCGTCGTGGCTTGTCAGATTTGTTTGAGCTGGCCGGTACGACCAATGCAGTGGAATTGAAAATCAACATCGAGGGAGAGCCTATCCAGAGCGCATGGTCGGATGATGACATGCTCCCTGGACCTGGTTTAAGAGAATTTGGTGACACGCCGCTGCAAAAGCGAGAAGTAGACTTCACGCCGCGCTTCACGGTAGATCGTCAACCCTATGATGGGCAGGTCAATCATACCCTCCAACTTGGGAATGAGGAACAATGGACGGTGCTCAACAGCACGACTGCTGTTCATGCCTTCCACATTCACGTAAATCCGTTCTTTGTGACCCATATCAATGGAGAAGCGCTGCCGGATGGCAGTCCATTGCGCCGATGGCAAGATACGATAGGTCTCCCATTGCAAGAAGGGGGGCAGCCGGGATCGGTCACCTTTAAGACGCGTTTTGAGACATATGCAGGCAAGTTTGTACTCCATTGTCATATTTTGAGGCACGAAGATTTGGGTATGATGCAAACCGTAGAAATTGTGGCATGAGCCCATGTTAAGCCGCAAAATCAAATTGTTTGCCAGGCGACATTGGTTGCCCTTAGTAGGATTTATCGCATCGCTTGGACTGGCGGTTTTTTTTGCAGTCACTTTCATGGCGGATGCAATTTACTTCAACGATCCGCGCCATAAAGATGTTGATCTTCAGGGATGGATGACACCCCGTTACGTGGTTTTGTCTTACGATGTTCCTCGCGGGGTAATTCTGGATGCACTAGGGCTCACCACCGAGGCGAACGGTCAAGGTCTGCGGATGCGCGACATTGCGCAGCAGCAGGAAGTCGGGCTTGCTGAGCTCACAGAACGTGTTCGTGAGGCAGCCGGAGCGCACCGTGAGGCCAATCAATGACCGATTTCATCTTGGAACTTATTCCACAATACGGAATCTACCTCATATTCGCCGTCGTTTTTCTAGCGTGTATCGGCATCCCTCTACCTTCATCCATTCTTGTACTCACGTCAGGAGCATTGTCAGCAGCTGGCGACTTGTCGATCGTCCAGGTGATTATGGTTGTGATTGTTGCCTACTGTCTTGCGGATCAATTTGCCTTTAATGCAGCCCGAATTGTCGGACCCAGCTTGTTGTCGCGGTTGCGGAAGTTTGATCGTGCCCGCCCGGTCGTAGACCGAAGTGAAGCGATGATAGAACGGCATGGGTGGCTTGCGGTCGTTCTAAGTCACACAATCATAAGCCCTACTGGACCCTATGTTTCCTATGTGAGCGGTGCAATGAAGATGAGTTGGTTTGCCTTTACTGCTGCTGCAATCCCAGCAGCAACGGCTTGGACGGTTGTCTATTGCATGTTGGGGTATCTGTTTGCTGGGGAACTACCGCAGATGTCTGATTTGGTTGCCAGTATGCTGATTGTTGGTGTGATGACACTGTGTACCATCGGGTTCGGAATCTGGATAGGTATACGCTGGCGAAATTTCGAGGTAGCTGAGAGTTCTCCATAGCGAATGTGGCGGAGGAACTAGGCTCTTACTTTCAATGTCGACTTTGGGCTCAAAGCGGAAATTCGTTGTCGCATAATCGGATATATGGAATTTCAACCTTCCAGATGTCCAAGCGCTTGGTAGTCAAGGTCTGGTTTGAGCCCATAGCCGCCATTCACCGAGGCCCAACTTGGCTCAGTCTCGATCCTATTTTTCTCTAAGGAAGTGTCGTCTCCTGCTGGGAGAAATTATATTTCAGTTGATGACAGCAAACCCAATCTTCAACCCCGCATGCGAGCACCATCAGGATCGAACGGGGGCTCATGCTGAATTCGTGCGGAGCGACGTTCGCCCAAAATTTCAATTTCGAAACTGCCGTCGCCTTGAATATTTGATAAGTCTGCTGGCACATACCCTTGCGCAATGGAGGCTTTTATATGGTGGTCATAGCCACCGGATGTTACCCAGCCAACAACCCGCCATTCCCCCGAAATAGAACCGGTGTCAGTTCTCTTGGTACATACTTTGGCGTTCGCATCGTAGCGCTTTCCTCCGAAACCATGCGGCTGATCAATATGGCCATAGTCGATGCTGGTTTTTGCCCAAATAGGTTCGTCTCCCATGACATCGGCGCGGTTTGCATCGATGACAAACGATACGCGCTTTCTTTCTGGGCCTGCATCAAACTCCGCTTGTGCAGCGTCCTTGCCAATAAAGTTCCCTTTGTCGAGTTTAACAAAGCGGCCCAGATCGGCCTCAAATGGGCCATAGATTGGCCGCAACTCGTTTGCCCAGGTCGGGAAGTTCTTCTCAAGACGCATGGAGAGCAAGGCGCGAACACCGAAGTCTCGGATGTCGAATTCGCTGCCAGCCTGCTTAATCGCTCTATAAACACTGCGCTGGTAGGCTGGCGCCATCCAGATTTCGTAGCCCAAATCGCCCGTAAATGTGATGCGATTGACGATGCAGGGTGCGCCAGCGATGTCCATCCGTCTGATGTCCATGAACTTGAACGCAACACTTGAAACATCAGCATTGGTCAATTGTGATAGAACATCCCGTGCACTAGGCCCTGCTAACGACAAACCAACAAGATTCATTTCAGGCGTTACAATGTTCACTGATCCGTCCTTCGGACTGTGCTGCACAAACCATCTCAAATGGTATTCTTGCGCAGCAAGAGAGCCCCAGATCATGAAGTGCTCTTGTTCAAGTCTCGCAACGGTAAAATCTCCAATCAGCCTGCCGCGTTCATTCAGCATCGGGGTTAGCGCTATGCGTCCCACTTTGGGTAATTTGTTGGCCATTAGTCGGTCGAGAAAGCCCTCGGCACCTTCACCATTGACTTCATATTTGGCGAAATTTGAAATCTCAGCCACGCCGACGCGCGCTCGCACAGCTTCCACTTCTTTCGCAACATGATCGAAGTCGTTTGAGCGCTCAAAAGAAGCATTGTCGAAGGCTTCATCCGCTGAAGAAGCAAACCATAGCGGCGCTTCTAGCCCCCAATTGTCGCCCATAACCGCATGGTTCTCATTGACCATGATGTCATAAAGCGGCGTTGGGAGATGTGGACGTGCAGCGGGTAGTTCTTCATTTGGATAGCTGATTGAAAAGCGGCGTGAATAGTTTTCACGAACCTTGGCGTTGGTGTATTGCAGCGTGGCCCATTTGCCGAAACGGGCGACATCCATTCCCCAAACATCTCCACCAGGATCGCCTTCAATCATCCAATTGGCGAGCGTGAGCCCAACACCACCGCCCTGGCTAAAGCCTGCCATAACTGCGCATGCAGACCAGAAATTGGTCAGGCCCGGAACTGGACCAACGAGCGGATTACCGTCAGGCGCGAAAGTGAAAGGCCCATTGATAATCTGTTTGATGCCCGCATGTTCCAAAGCAGGAAAGTGTTTAAAGCCTACCTCCAATGATGGCGCAAGACGCTCAATGTCTGGCTGTAAAAGCTCATGACCAAATTCCCACGGCGTTTCAACAGCGCTCCAAGGCACACACGCTTTCTCATAGGTACCAAGTAGCATGCCGCCGCGCTCCTGTCGGGTATATATTTCGCCTTTGAAGTCAATAACGTGAATGAGCTCGCGCCCTGTCTCTTCGTTGAACGCTGCGACTTCCGGCATGTCATCAGTGAGTAGATACATGTGCTCCATCGCGAGGAGCGGAAGTTCTAACCCTACCATGCGGCCTACTTCTCGGGCCCAAAGGCCGCCGCAATTGACAATGTGATCGGCTTTAATACTGCCTTGTTCGGTCACCACATTCCAAGTTCCATCGGATTCCTGCGTCAGTTCAGTGACACGGTTTCGCAGCTGAATATCCGCGCCCAGTATCTGGGCAGATTTGGCGTAGGCATGGGTTGTACCTGAAGGGTCAAGATGCCCCTCCACCGGGTCCCAGAGGGC
>JBCDFK010000024.1:0-11537 GCA_039178065.1 Pseudomonadota bacterium
GGCTCTTGAAGAGGAAACCCGCAAACACAATGTCGAATGGCACTGGGTTAAAGGTCATGCCGGCCATGAAGAAAACGAGCGCGCCGATGAACTGGCGCGCATGGGTATGGAACCCTACAAATTGAAGTAAAACACTGGCTTATTGAGCCGGTGCAATTCAATCAAAGTTGTTCGAGAATTTTTGCCGCACCAGAAACAACGGCTTCGCCGGGTGATTCTTCGACATTGAGTGTCTTAACTTCACCATTGTCCACAATCATTGAATAGCGCTTGGACCGCTTGCCCAAGCCACCGCCTGATGCATCAAATTCCATGTCGATTGCCTGGGTAAAAGCGCTGTCCCAGTCAGCGATGAACAAAATATCGTTCATTGCATTGTGTTGATCAGCCCAAGCTTTAAGCACGTAGTGGTCGTTCACGGAAACAAGCGCGATTGTATCGATACCCTTCGACTTGATGGCCTCTGAATTTTCAAGGAAGCCTGGAAGGTGTACGCCTGAACAGGTTCCGGTGAAAGCGCCAGGTAGTCCAAAGAGTACCACGCGTTTGTCGCCAAAAATTTCCTGCGCACTAACATTGGATGGACCATCTTCAGTCAGAACCATCAATTCCATTTCGGGCAGTTTGTCACCGGTACTAATCATTGTCATTCTCCGTGAAAATATTATGCGAAATAGATAAAGCTTTGACTTGAAAAGAGAAGAGGCCAACGAAACTAAATTCGCCCAAATGCGACATATCTACGGAGAAGCAAAAACCACGGGTACAGACGTTTCAAATGTTGCCTCATCGGTTTGGCCGGTCAACATGACCTCAACTTGTTGACCATCTTCAAATGGATCCGTTGGCTCGACATGAAAAACGGTTGTTTCTGAATTGGCACTCACCAATATGGGCCGGTTAAATTGTTCGCCTTTTTGCCCGGAAACAAAAAATGAGAAACCTTCGCCAGCACCGCTGATTTCAATCGCCAATTTTTGAGCCATCACCGTTGATGTGGTGATAGAGATGCCGAATTCCTCCGGCTGCTTTGGCAAGGCGTCAAATGCAGCAGCAACGGCGATGCCTGTTTTGCTGGAACCGGTGGCCTGGGTAACCGATAGATCAAAATCTGAAAAAGCAGGAATGCAGATATCTTTGCAGATGCCAATGAACACGCGTGTTGCAATGTCCTGTTCAACCAGTGGGCCGTTGGTGTGCAGCGTAAATGGAATTTGAACAGGCGCATCATAGCCCGCATATGAGCCATATTTGCTGCTTATCCATATTGGCGTTGGAAATTTGATTTCAGTCTCGGTGACCAATCCAGCATCATTGATTTGGATAGATGGCGGAATGCCGCCCGAACCAGGGTCACGCCAATATGTTTTCCAACCCGGAAGAAGATCAATATCAATCAATCCACGAACGGATGTGGCACCGGGCATAAATGGCTCTGTGAGAATGCGAACATTGCCGCCATCGGTCTCAAACCATGCGGTTTCAGCCGCATTTAGTGGTGAAACGGCAGAAATCGATGCGATTGTGAGCAGCGCTGAGAACATGTTTTTTAATGTCATGCCTCCAGATAACATGTCTTTTTACCCTCTGAAAATCAAAGGTTACGCCCAAATTCTCATTTAATCGTGATCGGCTTTGCTGCAACTGATTGTGATCTTTGCAAGCTATCCAACACAATAAAAGGCTGTTCTTTTGAGATTGCAGTGCTACGCTTTTGCCATGGATGACTTAATCGAGGAAAAATTCGGTATACGGGGAGCCGATAAATCGGGCCAGTTTGAAGGCAAGTTTCTACTTGCCATGCCAAATATGGGATCGGATGTTTTCGAACGCTCGATCATTTATATTTGCGCACATTCATTCGATGGCGCGATGGGCTTTCAAGTCAATAAATCTGCAAAAATGACGGTGAGTGAACTGATCAATTCAACCGAGCTTGGAGGAAAGGAATCCGTAGGTATTGAGACCTCTCCTACCGTGTCCAATATGGTACGCAATGGTGGCCCTGTTGACGAACACCGTGGATTTGTCCTGCATTCGAAGGACTATGACAGTGATGCCACGATACCGATTTCCGATTCCATCTATTTGACATCCAATATTCAAATATTGCGGTCCATCGCAACGGGCGTCGGCCCAAGAAAAGTCGCGGTAGCATTGGGCTATTCAGGTTGGGGACCCGGGCAATTGGAACAGGAAATTGCGGATAATGCTTGGCTTACAGTCGATGCTGATCCGGAAATACTTTTCGATCAGCGCCATGAAGATAAGTATGAGCGCCTGCTTGCGATCATGGGTATCAGTTCGGCAAACTTTATTGCAGAAGCGGGGAACGCTTAGTCTTAGGCGAACTATTCAGCGGCTGCGTCCGTAGCGATGATAGGATTTTCCGCCATAACAAGCGCCACAGCATCGTCAGCACTCATGGCCGCGCCAGCGATGAATCCCTGGATATAGTCAATCTCCAGATCACGAAGCAGGCTAACCTCTTTGCTCTTTTCAACACCTTCACAGACCACATCCATTTCCAATGAGTGCGCCATCTCGACAATTGATCGAAGCATGATGTCGCGATTATTGGGTTGGTTGCGCATGAAGGATTGGTCGATTTTGAGTGTATCAAACGGGAAGCGTGTCAAATAGGCCAGGGATGAATAGCCAGTTCCAAAGTCGTCGATGGCAAGACGAACACCGGCACGTTTGATACCTTCCAGAACTTTGCAGTTCTGTTCTGGGTTCTTCATCAATGTCGATTCTGTAATCTCCAGTCGTAAGGTATGGTTGCGAACCGGATGACGCGCCAGAATACCTTGCACGACATTCGTAAAGTCGCGCGCGCCCAATTGCTGTGCCGATACATTCACGGAAACAAATATCGGCGTGTCGGCGATCATGCTGTCCCATTCCATCAACTGAGATGCAGCGACTTCAAGCGCGTAACGGCCAAGATCGTTGATCATACCGTTTTTCTCAGCAAGCGGCACGAATTCCGACGGCGAAATGGCACCGCGACGCGGATGGTGCCATCGGAGCAATGCTTCAAACCCAGCAATTCGGCCGTTTCCAGTGTGCACAATCGGCTGATAGGCAAGGGATACTTCTGATCTTTCTATGGCGCGACGCAGATCCGCAACCAGCTGCACTTCATTACTCGTAGCATCGCGGAAAGCGGGTCTAAATGGTTCGACCCGGTCACCACCAAAACGTTTGGCCTGGTGCAATGCCAATTCAGCATCTTTGAATAAATCATCTTCACGTGCCCGCGCATGCGCCCATGTCGCCAACCCAACCGAGGGCGTTAAGATGAATTCCTTCTCGGCAAAGCTGATCGGCGCTTTGATGGTTTTTTTCAAATGATCAGCAAAGTTCGCGATCTTTGTTGGATCGGTTTCAGAAAGCAGCACGATACCAAATTGATCGCCACCAATGCGGGCCAGCGTATCATGCGGGCGCAACAAGCGCCTTAAGCGTCGAGCCACCGTGATAAGCAATGTATCGCCCGCCGCGATGCCGACGCTCTCATTGACGTCTTTGAAACGGTCCAAATCGATAATAAAAATCGTTGGCCTGATACCCTCATCAACCCCAGAAAGCGCCATCACGCTGCGAATACGGTCAAAGAACAGCTCTCTGTTCGGAAGTCCGGTCAGATTGTCGTGCACTGCATCGTGCAGCAACCGCTCTTCTGAACGCTTTTGCCCGCTCACATCGCTCGCGGTGCCAATGCATCGAATGATTTCACCATCAGTACCAGATACGGGGCGCGCGCGGATTTTGAACCATGAAAAATGGTTGTCATGACCTTGAATACGCAGATCTAGATCGATTTTGCCGCGTCGTTGCTCGACCACCGCATCAAGCGCACTTCTAAACTGGTCTCGGTCTTCTGGGTGAATATGCTTGAGCCAATTTTTTGCTGGACCCTGCAGCGCTGCTGTTCACAAACCAAGTCTATTGCCAAGATTGGGAGACGTTGTCAGCCGGTCGCGATTGACGTCCCAATCCCATACCATATTGCCGGAACCCGTGACCGCCATCGCTTGCAGTTCGACATTTGAGAATAGGTTCTGCTGAAAAGCGCCGCCTGAAAACGCGTTTTGCATGATCGTAAATCCGATCAGCAGGACTATGAGAACAAGCCCGCCGGCCAATGCCGGCTGAATAATGTCATTATCGACGCGGCCCGTTACTGTCATCCATCCAGCAACAATCCATGCAAGCAGCAATGCCCATGCGGGTATCAACATGATTGCCCGGTCAAAGCCGCGGAAACTCAGAACAATAATGAGCCCGAGCCCGAATACCGCTGTCGCAGCCAATGCCCAGCGGGTTACTCCGGCAGCAATTGAGGTGTCGTATACAACAATGCCTGAAACAAGAATAATGCCCAAAACCCAAGCGATCGCGCCATAGCGCAAGTGATCATTCCAGCGGTTTAGGCTCAGATGGGTGAACAAGAACAGCGCTAAGGTGGCAGTTATCGCCACTTCTGATAGCGCCCGCCAGGTTCTGATTTCTTCTTGTTCAAGAGGCCAAATGCGTTCCACAAAGCCAAAATCAATGGATACATAGACCAGCACTGACCAGGCCAATGCCGCCGCCGCCGGGAAGGTAGATGTGCCGCGGACAACAAACAAAATTGATAAGAACAGCGCTAAAAGGCCGGCGATCCCCAGCACGATGCCACGATAGAAGGTGTAGGAGTTGATGATATCCTTATATTCTGCCTCTTCCCACAGATACACTTGCGGCAAATTCGGAGATGCCAATTCGAGCACCAGTGTAATAACGGCACCGGGGTTGAGCGTTATTGAAAATATGTCTGCGTCAGACGATTCTTGCTGCTCCAGTGAAAAGCCCGAACTTGGTGTGATGGCGACAATGCGGTCTGATCCAAGGTCTGGCCATCTAAGCCCTGAGCCTACAAGCCTAAAATGAGGCGCAACAATGAGACGATCAATCTGCGTGTCGGTTGTGTTTGCGAGCACCAGTACCGCCCAGTCGCCAGCGGTTTCGGGATTGTTTGCTTGCACTTCAATGGTTCGCACAATGCCTTCAGCATCGGGCGCGGTTGTTACCTGAAACGTTTGCCCGCGATCTCGAAAGATCGATACTGCTTCGGTGAGATCCAAAGCAGAGCCATCGCGGTTGATGTTAATTGTCTCAGCTGCAACCGCGCTAAAAATGCTTGCCAAAAACAAAACAACAAAAAGCCCTGCTTTTAACAAAGCAGCACGCTGTTTAGCCAAATTGATAAGCCCCGATTGCATCAAACGATCCTGTATGTCCCAGTGCTGCCATCTGGCGGGCGTTCATGCAATGGATTGATTCGCGAAAAAAGAATGTGATCCTGCCATTTTCCATTAATTTTCAGGTAGGAACGGAGTAATCCTTCGCGCTCAAATCCGGTTTTTTCAAGGAGACGGATCGATCTGTCGTTTGAAGGAATGCAGGCAGCCTCCAGGCGGTGAAGGCCATGGCGCGTGAATGAGTATTCACAAAGAAGTTTGAGCCCTTCGCTCATATGCCCTTTTCCCGCGTGTTCTTCACCGATCCAATAGCCAATTTGAGCCGATTGAGAAACGCCCCTACGTACATGACCAAGCGTTATGCCGCCGAGCAGGGCACCGTCGGAAAGGCGCGTGATAAAAAAAGGATATCCCGTTCCCGAATTGATTTCACTTGAGTAGCGTCGAAGGCGATCGCGATATGAAATGCGCGAAAGATCATCACGCGGCCAACGTGGTTCCCACGGCTGAAGAAATTCTGCGCTGGATGCGCGCAGCGTAGCCCATTCCGTGTAATCACTTATCTCAGGATGGCGCAGGCAAACATTGTTGCCTTCTATGACTGCTTTGGTGCTCCCGCGAAAGGAAAACGCAAACATTAAAAGCCCACCCTAGCTTACCAAAATCCCAACATCACCCTGCTGCTGTCGCCGCACGGTGATGAATTGTACCAGTATCATCAAAGTTAGATAATACCGACGTGATTTCGCTCATATCCAACAATTTGTCGACCGGCCCCACCGCCGACACCGTTGGACGTGAGCCCGTGAGCAGACGACCAGCAAGATCACGTAAACGATCTACGTCCAGATTGTCGAGCCTGCCAAGAAGTTCTTCATTCGGAATTGGGCGGCCAAACAGCAATATTTGGCGGGCGATTTGCCCTGCGCGCGCTGGCGCGCTTTCGCCCGACATAAGCAGTGATGCGCGGAATTGAGCGCGAGCGCGCTCAAGTTCACTATTACCAATATCAGATGCGCATCTTTTCATCTCTGCCAATATAAGGTGAACAAGCTCTGGCAGGTCATCAGGTTCTGTAGCCGCGTGAACACCAAACACACCCGTATCCGAAAAGCCCCAATGGAAAGCATAGATGGAGTAGCATAGGCCACGTTTCTCACGGATTTCTTGGAAAAGACGCGAAGACATGCCGCCGCCCAGAAGCATTGCCAACACTTGGCTCGCATAATAGTCGCGAACATGATAGGCGCGGCCTTCAAAGCCCAGAAGGAACTGCGTGTCTTGTAATTGTCTTGGCTCGCGATAGTCACCGCCCACATAATGAGCCAAGTTTTCTGGGCTATACGGTGTGACCTTCGCAAAACTAGAAAAGCGCGCCCGCACCATTTCGACAATCTTATCGTGCTCGACGGCGCCAGTAGCTGCAATAACCATCCGCTCGCCCGAATATTCTCTGCTGATATAGTTGCGGATCATTTCTGGCGTGAAGGACTTAATCGTATCGCGCGTACCCAGGATTGCCCGCCCGAGAGTTTGGTGGCGGTAGGCGGTTTCGGTAAACCGGTCAAATACACAATCATCTGGAGTGTCATTTGCAGCACCAAGCTCTTGAAGAATAACGTGTTTTTCGCGTTCAAGCTCATCTTGATCAAACTTTGAGTTTTGCAAAATATCGGCCAGAATATCAAAACCAAGAACGGTGTCTTCTTTCAGCAGCCTCACATAGTACGACGTTGTTTCAACACTGGTGGCCGCATTGATATCACCGCCAACATTTTCGATACTCTCGACCAAATTTTGCGCGCTACGGGTTTTGGTGCCTTTAAACGCCATATGTTCGAGAAGGTGTGCAATGCCGTGCTCATCATCAAGCTCATTGCGGGCGCCGGCTCTGACCCAAACGCCAAGTGAAACGCTTTCTACATGATCAAAACGTTGCGTCGCTACGGTTATACCATTCGGTAAAACAGTTGTTTCAACTGTCATATACGCTACTCCCTGCCGCGGCTTTTACCGCTGACCGTTTCCTCCCTAAGCTCGAGTGAGCTTAGAAATTTGATCTTCTATCATTTTGAGGTCAGATGGAAGAGAAACAAATCGTTCTTCTCGCGACATAAGATCGCCGAGCCAGTCAGGCAATGATGGTGTAACTCCACTGGCGTCTACAACTGCATCAGGAAACTTGGCTGGATGAGCGGTTCCCAAGACAATCATTGGCGAAGAGCTGTCAGCCATTTCGCGCGCAACATGGACGCCAATTGCCGTATGAGGATCAAGCAAATAGCCGCAATTTTGTTGAACGGACTTAATGGTCCTAGCGGTTTCGCTAACGTCGGCGCGCCCGGCCTTAAAATCTTGTCGGATTGCCGCCAGTGTCTCTGCCCTGATATCAAAATTGCCAGCTTGTTTGAGAGAACCCATATATGCGGTTACTTCTTCGGAGTTATCGCCAGATGCTTTGTATAGAAGGCGTTCGAAGTTTGACGAGATCTGAATATCCATTGATGGCGATGTCGTCTTGACCACGCCTTCCATCGCATAGGATCCAGTTTCCAAAGTGCGAGCCAAAATGTCGTTGTCATTGGTTGCGATAACCAACTTATCAATACCGAGCCCCATGCGCTTGGCAGCATAGCCAGCAAAAATATCGCCAAAATTGCCCGTTGGCACAGTAAAGGAAACACGGCGTTCTGGTGCACCCAATGAAACCGCACTTGTGAAGTAATAGACGATCTGCGCCATTATCCGCGCCCAGTTGATCGAGTTGATGCCTGACAAAGATACCTGCTCGCGGAACGCCGAATGATTAAACATTGCCTTCACATGGTCCTGGCAATCATCAAAATTACCATCGATAGACAATGCATGCACATTCGTTGCCGTTGATGATGTCATTTGACGTTGCTGAACAGGTGAAACACGGCCTGTTGGAAACAGAATGAACATATCAGTGCGATCGCGTCCGGCAAATGCATCAATCGCTGCACCGCCCGTATCGCCAGATGTTGCCCCAACAATCGTTGCGCGCTGGCCTCGCTCCGCAAGAACATGGTCCATCAAACGACCGATGAGCTGCATGGCGACATCTTTAAATGCAAGCGTTGGCCCGTGGAACAGTTCCAGCACGAATTCTTGCGGGCCAGTTTGAACCAAGGGGCACACTGCGTCATGGCGGAATGTGGTGTAGGATTCACGCACAATCGCCTCAAATGCATCGCGCTCTATCTCACCATCAACAAATGGCCACATCACTTCAATAGCTACGTCTGAATATGATTTTCCAGCCATTGCGGCGATTTGCTGAGCTGAAAACTGAGGCCAACTTTCCGGCACATAAAGTCCACCGTCAGACGCCAAACCCGCCAGCATTGTGTCACGAAAACTCAGGGCAGGTGCCTGACCGCGTGTTGAGACATATTTCACGTGTCGAAAATCCCTAATCACTGGCGCGTACTGAATTTTTCAAGCACCATTTTTGGATGCTCGATATACCAATTTGGTATTTTCTGCAAAGGGTTGGCGTATGAATCACGCTAAAATGCGTTGTGATCATCACAACAAGACCGGTTGACCAATTGCTGCCTCATTGCGCATACAGATGAAGCTGGATTTGAAGGCAGCATTGAGCACTAAATGCTTTGTGTTGATGACGTACAAAATAGGGGTTGTGAATGTTGAGCGTATTTCTTGCAGGTTCGAAGACGACGAACTCTGTACTCAGAGCGGGTGCGTTTGCACTGACCGCATTTGCATTGGTTGCCTGCCAAACATCATCAACCGAAGATACGCTTGGTAGCGCAGCTGAAGAAAAGGTTACCGAGGCTGATTTGCGCGCCTATTGCCCGCGTGTTCAATTGAACGAAGGAACTGCATTTTTTCAGACCTACACAGAAGGCAATGAAGATAACGCAGATGAGCTGATTTATCAGGCTTCGATTTCAGATGTTACTCGGACCTGTAAGTACCGTGATGGACAATTATTTATAACAGTGGCCGCGGCAGGCCGTGTCGTAAACGGACCGCAAGGCACAGGTGGTAATATCACCATGCCAATACGCGTTGCTGTCAAAGAGGGTGATCAACTGCCTTATTCGCGTTTGGGCAGATTTGACGTTGCAGTGACGCCGGGCGCTGGCGCCTCGCAGTTTATTTATAAAGACGATCAGATTGTCCTGCCGGAACCTGCAATTCGCAATATTCAGATTTTGGTTGGCTATGATGAAGGCCCATACAATACGCCATAGCGTTTTATAATGCCCACAAACAGCGTGCCGGTGCGGCCCTCGTGCGGGATCGCAGCAGCGCTAGGATGCGATATTGAACATGTATGAAGTGCAAGATTCGACGCATGAAGCGATCGACAAAGCCTTTGACTTGCAAAAAGACGCTGTTGAGCAGCGCCGATTGACATTTGGTCTGGCTGAACGAATTTCCGCATTGCAGAAACTGCGCCAGGCAATCATCTCCAATGAGGATGCTATCGCCGGAGCAATTGAGCAAGACTTCGGAAAGCCGAAGGCTGAGGTTGTGCTGACCGAAATCCTACCTGTTCTCGAAGAGATCAAAGATGCGTCTCGAAACCTGCGCTCTTGGATGAAACCCAAATGGGTGGCGCCAACACTTGTCTATATTGGGACATCTGCACGTGTCAGACCGGAGCCGAGAGGCGTTTGCCTCATCATTGCGCCTTGGAATTACCCGTTATTGCTGGCGTTGGGTCCGCTCATATCTTGCTTGGCCGCTGGCAATAGTGCCATCTTGAAACCTTCAGAAATGACGCCAGCAACCTCGGCGCTGATGAAAGATATTTTGTCGAAGTCTTTCCCGCCTGATCTAGTCAGTGTTTTCGAGGGCGGCGTTAAAACTTCGCAAGCGCTTTTAGACAAACCCTTCGACCACATTTTCTTTACCGGTAGTCCCAAAGTCGGCAAAATCGTAATGGAAGCCGCTTCGAAAAATCTGGCAACGGTGACACTCGAGTTGGGCGGAAAATCACCAACTATCGTTGGCCCAAATGCCAATATCGAAGATGCAGCAAAATGGATCGCATTTGGCAAGTTCTCCAATGCCGGTCAAACTTGCGTAGCGCCTGATCATGTTTTTGTTCACCAAACTACAAGGGACCAATTTGTGCACGCCCTACGGGAGCGCATCATTAACGCGTATGGAAAGGGTGCAAATAGCAAACATCTTGCTAGGATTGTAAACGAACAACATTCAGCGCGTTTGGTGGGTATGATACAAGACGCAACTAGTAAGGGCGCCACGCTTACTTTGGATGGCGAGTTTAATGACGGTAAGCTCGGACCCACATTGATTGAGGCGGTGACGCCAGAAATGGCAATCGATCAAGAAGAGATATTTGGTCCAGTTTTGCCTATTATGACTTTCAACGAATTGGACGAAGTTATCGCTCGCATCAATGCGCGCCCAAAACCGCTTTCGCTATATATTTTTGAACGGAATCAGGAGCGCGTAGAACAAATCATCGCAGCCACCAGCTCCGGAAATGTGGGTGTCAATCTAACGACAGTCCAGTTTAGCCACACTGGAATTCCATTCGGTGGCGTCAATGATTCAGGGATAGGATCGGCGCATGGCTATCACGGTTTTCGAGCATTCAGTCATGAACGTTCTATCTTAAAAAACCGGTATTCGTTCCTACCTTGGGTCTTTCCGCCCTACACCGATCGCGTTCGTTGGATGCTCGACAAAGCATTGCGACTGCTAGGTTAGGTGATCAGAGTTCATCTTACTTTTTGCTCTTGAGAGCGGACCGAATGAATTTGGATGCCGAGCGAAAGTGGCTTGGACCTGCCGCCTCAGCCCAGCGGCCGGGCGTCCACGCATTATTTGCTCCTTTCATTGGTCCATCATAGAGTTCCTGTTCGGAGTGACTTTCGATAAATTTGATAAGTGCTTGGTATCGCTGCTGAAGCATTGTGACTGCCTCGGACCAACCCATATTGGATTGGCTATTCCTCAATTCAGAATTATACCGCTTTAGGTCATTCCATTTGTAGCCTTCAGCAGGAAAATGGACGATTTTTCCTTCGATTCCGTCAGCGTACCAGCCCAGGAAAAGATCGATCCAATGCGCTCGATGAGCGACGACATCTTTAATTGACGTGTTCTCATCACGCTTTTCCATCGCTAGTTCTGCACCGATGCTATCTATTAGCTTATTGAGCTTGTTGAATTCCTTGACTGTGATTTCCAACAGATCAGATTTTGATTTAGCAGCCACCGCAATTCCTTTCTTTTATAGGATTACTGAACACATCGACC
>JBCDFK010000025.1:0-11396 GCA_039178065.1 Pseudomonadota bacterium
GCCCAAGCTCCTTTGCTTGGCCGCCAGCCCAAAACTCGCCGGTAAATAGATCAACATTGTCTGCCAATTTATCACCGCGCCGTTTTTTAACGACATCGATGAAAACGTCATGAATTTCCAATTGTAGCTTTTTGATCCGGTCCACATCAGCTTTTTTCTCTGGCTTAAAGGGATCGAGTGTCGATTTGTTACCGCCTGCCGTGTAAACACGGCGCTCGACGCCAATTTTCTTGATTGCCTCAACAAAACCGAAGCTTGCGGAAATTACGCCGATTGAGCCGACAATCGAAGACGGGTCAGCGATAATTTCATCGCCGGCAACCGCTATCATATAGCCGCCCGATGCCGCAGCATCTTCGGTAAACACATAGACCGGTTTTTTGTGTTCGTCTGCCAGGTCGCGAATGCGCTTGTAAATCAAGCGCGACTGAACAGGCGAGCCGCCGGGTGAATTGACTGCAATGGCAACGGCGGGCGCACGCTTATCGCTAAATGCACGCTCCAAAAGCTCTGCTACGCCCGCTAATGATAAGCTTGGATTGAGAGGGCTGCCGGACGCAGAGATTACGCCTTTAAGGCGAACCACAGGAACGACGGGCACATTTTTTTTGAATTTCGCTGGTACAAATTTAGAAAAAAACTTTTTCAACATATCGCCTCATAAGAACACTTTGGTCCTATGTAATCACGTTATGCGTAAGTGCAATGCCTGGGGTTAAATGGATGCGTTGATTAAAAAAGATCGTTGATCGGCGTTTGAACGTAGGAAGAAGTTGTAATTGTATCCACTTCACGTTCAACAATCTTGGCGCCGCGCGATATCGCCGCTTCCACATAGGCAGCATAAATGTCGGTTTGGCTGGCAGAAGCGCGATACCAACCTGTGGGCTGATGCGGTAAACCAGTTGGATCAATCGCTGCAACCATAGTTGTCGGCTCATCGAACATTGGTCTTGCCATCGGGATAGGCAGACGTTCTGGCGGCTTCATCTCCAAAAGCTCATCCATGGGCCATATTGCCCGTAACTCTTCAACTGTCATATCGACAACATTGACATCAATATCGACATTGGCGCCCTTCACCCGGTAGGGGCAACGACGTTTGTTGCAATTGATTTGCGACTGAAACTGCCAGATATCATAACTATCCCAATTTCCTTTTGGAAAGTAGTTGTTGATGTCCGGTTTATAGCGGGCATACCAGAGCGGCAGTCGAGACAAGATTTGATACTGCATGCGGTTTTTGGCGATAAACTTCGCCGTATTGCCATTGGTATAAAGCATCGGCCATCGGCCAAGGCGCATGCGAATATGGCGCGCAAAGATTTCTGCATCCGCCAATGACATCCATTTTTCCGCATCTATATCTTCAATATCGAGAACAATGGCCTCATCGTCGGTCGGATTTGTGTATTCGATGAAATGCTCAGCTTGCTCAACCGGATTACCGGGACGCGCCAAGTGATAGGCACCCCATTTCAACCCCATGGATTTCGCAAAAGCCCGTCTTGTTTGATAGAGCTCTTTTCCAACCGCATAACGACGCCATTTCGTCTTGCACAAAGTCACTTCTGCCGCATCACCCGTGCAGCGATACTTTGCTGGCAGTCCGTCTGAGCCTTTGTGAATGAAAGCTGCAATTCTTTTGTCCGAGCCAATTTTTGCAAGATCAAACTCGTTATATTCATAACCGTCGATGATCAGCGCACGCTCGCTGGATTTCCAAGGCTCATTGAATTCGGTTATGTCAGCGGCATTGGCAGACGCAGCCGCAAGCAGCGCAATGGCGCAAATCAATGTTTTCGACTTCAACATCACTGATGCCTCAAACCCAAAAGTTCGTGCAAGTGTGCGCTTTTATGATTAACAAAATCGCAATTCCCGCCAAAACGATCTGCAGACGGCGAATGTGTGATCCTCCAAAAGCTCTACGCACATAGATCACGTAAAGGAATATTGACGTTTACGTAAAAAGAAGGTAGCCCTCGTTTTAAAGGGAGTAAGTCCATGTATCGTGCACCAGTTGATGAAATTTCACACGTCGTAAAGAACGTTTCAGGGCTTAACCAAATCTTGGAAAATGGCTTAGCGGGTGATCTGAGCGAAGACCTGGTTGATGCGATTTTGGAAGAGGCGGGAAAATTCGCCAGCGACGAAATTGCTCCTATGTTGATGGTGGGCGATCAGCATGGCTCTACGGTTAAAGACGGTGTCGTGACGACGCCGCCCGGCTGGAAAGACTTGTACCAAAACTGGATCGCCGGAGGCTGGAACTCGCTGTCTGGTGAGGAAGAATTTGGTGGCCAGAATCTGCCTAACACGCTAGCCATGGCCGCGACCGAAATGTGGAACGCTGCATCAATGGCATTTGGCCTTTGCCCCATGCTAACCATGGGCGCCATTGAAGCGTTCCAGGCTCACGCCAGTGATGAGCTAAAAGCCATATATCTTGAGAAGCTGATCTCAGGTGAATGGACTGGAACCATGAACCTGACTGAACCGCAAGCCGGTTCTGATCTTGCCGCGCTGAAAACACGTGCGACACGCAATGATGATGGAAGTTACCGCATCTTCGGACAGAAGATTTACATCACATATGGCGAACATGACATGACCGAGAATATTGTGCATCTCGTTCTTGCGCGTTTGCCAGATGCACCTGCTGGCACGCGCGGTATTTCGCTCTTTGCTGTGCCCAAGTTTTTGGTCAATGAGGACGGTTCACTGGGCGCGCGCAATGATGCGTTTTGCAATGGTATCGAACACAAATTGGGTATCCACGCATCACCCACTTGCACCATGATTTTCGGCGATGGAAAATATGGTGATGAACCCGGTGCGATAGGGTGGTTGATTGGCGAAGAAAACCGCGGCCTAAACTGTATGTTCACGATGATGAACAATGCACGCCTTGCTGTCGGTGTGCAGGGTGTTGCCGTGGCTGAAGCAGCGACACAACATGCCATCGCTTATGCCAATGAGCGGAAGCAGGGCAAAGCGCCAGGCGCATCGGGCGACGGTATGAGCCCCATTGTTCAGCATCCAGATGTGCAACGAAATCTGCTGACGATGAAATCGCTTACCCAAGCATCGCGGGCGATATGTTATGCCTGCGCCCACGCGCTCGATATGGCTAAGATTGGTTCGGCTGACGATCGAAAATTTTGGGCTGAGCGGGCAAGCCTTTTAACCCCAATAGCTAAATCCTATTCCACTGATATCGGCTCCGAAGTCGCCTCCATTGGCGTACAAGTTCATGGCGGCATGGGCTTTGTTGAGGAGACTGGCGCAGCCATATATATGCGCGACGCGCGCATCGCTCAAATCTATGAAGGTACCAATGGTATCCAGGCAATCGACCTGGTAATGCGCAAATTACCCATGTCAGAAGGTCAGTGTATAGTTAGTTATTTCAATGAGTTAGAAGGCATCATTGAATCACTTAGAGCTTCAAACGTCCCTGCATTTGGTGATTCAGTTAAAGTGCTTTCTCAGGCGTTAGAAGACCTGCGCGGCGCTACAAATTGGATAAATGAGAAGGTCGCCGCGGGCGAAATCGAAACCGCTTTGGCCGCCGCAACGCCTTACCAAACTCTGTTTGGATTGACCGCTGGCGGTATCTATTTGGCCAAGTCGGCTCTGGTCGATTCCAGCAGTTCTGACCGCGCTGCACTCTGCCGATACTTCGCTGAAAATCATGTGAGCGGATCGAATGCTATGCGCGCCCGTGTTGAATTTGGAGCATCAAGTTTTGAAGCGGCAGCCGCTTCGCTTATTGCATAATACTACGTTGTACCGGAGCTAAGATGACGGACCATATTCTTGTATCACGCGATGGCGCTGTTCAAACTATTCGGTTTAATCGGCCGGATAAAAAGAATGCGATCACCAGTGCCATGTATGCTCAAATGGCTGAAGCATTGACCGTTGGTGAGGCAGATGATGAGATACGCTGTCATGTCATTTTGGGCACACCAGGCGCGTTCACTTCGGGCAACGATTTACAAGATTTCATGGCCTTCGCTGCCAATGGTGATATGGGCAAAGAAGTGGTCGATTTTCTCAATGCGATGGCTGGCCTGAACAAGCCATTTGTTTCGGGCGTGGACGGTCTGGCAATTGGCATTGGCACGACCATTCACATGCATTGCGATCTGACATTTGCAACGCCGAATTCGGTATTCAAAACGCCGTTCGTGGACTTGGGCTTGGTACCCGAAGCTGGATCAAGTTTGTTGGCTCCTGCCTTGATGGGCCATCAACGTGCTTACGCATTGCTTGCCATGGGCGAGACCTTTTCAGCGCTGCAAGCGGTTGAAGCTGGCTTGATCTACAAGATTGTCGAAGCCGAGGCGTTAGAGGAAGTCGTTGCGACCACAGCCGCAAACTTGGCTAGTCGTGCCCCGACGGCGATGGCACACGCCAAGCGTTTGATGAAACCCGAGCTCGACAGCGTCAAAGCGCGGATCGCCGAAGAAGCCAAATTATTTGAAGCACAATTGACCTCTGATGAGGCGCGTGCGGCATTTATGGCCTTTATGACCCGCAAGAAATAGCTAGCTAATTAGCCCTTGCCGCGCACCAATAGCGCAACTGCTTCCACATGAGGCGACCATAGAAACTGATCAAGTGGGGTCACCGACTGCAATTTGTATCCGCCGTCGATTAAAATGCGGAGATCTCTAGCCAATGTTATGGGGTTGCATGAAACAGCCGCAATGCGTTTGACTTTCGACTTCGCCAGCTGCTGAGACTGCATTTCAGCTCCAGCACGCGGTGGATCAAATACAACGCCCTGTGTCTTCATCAGGTCCAATTCCTTGGCCATGAGGGGGCGATTGTGCAGGTCGCGCTTCTCAGTTTTAACGGGTTTGAGTCCTTTGCCGGCGGCTTCGCGCCATGCACGATCAAGCGCTGTGAGCGCTGAAGCTTCGCTTTCAGCCGCAACCACAGATGAGTGTTGTGCCAATGGCAATGCGAATGTGCCGCTGCCAGAGAAAATATCTGCCACACGCTTGCACTTGGCCAAATGATCGCAAACTAGCTTCACCATAGCCTGTTCAGTTGATTTTGCCGCCTGTACAAAACCGCCCGGCGGGAGGCTTACAGCAAAGCCAGAAAGGTCGATTATTGGTCGCATGTTTTCGACGATTATTTCATCGTTGATTGCCACACGTGCAAGCTTGTTTTTAACTGCAAAGGCGTTGATCGCACGGCGGGAATTGTCGTCGATCTTGGCATCGGTACTCACCGAAATATCAAAACCTGTTTGAGTTTCCAAAACCGTAAAGCTGGCTGTTTTGCCGCGTGGCATGAACGATTGTGCCAGTGCACCCACCACTTTGCGGCTTACTTCAAGGTTCTTGGTTAGTAGGTGGCACTCTTCAATCGCAACCACATGGTTCGAATTTGCACGCTGAAAGCCAACATCTACACCATCTGTCTTGACGACAACTGAAAGAACCGCCCGGCGGCGCGTGTGAGGCGCGCAAGCAATCATTGGTTCGAGTCCAATTTCAATCCCAACTTTCGAAAGTGCTTCAGAGACGAGACCAACTTTCCATTGAGCATAGAGTTCTGCATCCATGTGTTGGACGCGACATCCACCACAATCGCCAAAATGCTGGCAGACCGGTTCAATGCGCGATGATGACTTTTGAACTAAGCTCACCGTGTAGGCACGGCCTTTGTCGATTTCAGCTTCAACAATCTCGCCGGGCAGGGCACCAGGCACGAATATGTTTTGCTCGGTAACGCCATCACCAAGTGCCCCAAGAGAAACGACTTTCAGTTCTTGTCTAGCCATTTTTGTGCCCTGCCAGAAGATACTCGATATTGCCATCGCCACCTGAAATAGGCGAGGGGATTAGCCCGGTCACTCGCCAGCCATCCTGACCGTTGAGCCAGGTCTTCAATTCCTGAGCTACAGCTTCCCCGTCTTCTGACTTCACAATGCCGCCTTTGCCAACATTTTCGCGCCCAACCTCAAACTGCGGCTTAACAAGCAAAATGCATTTGGCACCGTCCGCAGCAAGCGCGAGCGCTGGTGGAAGTGCGAGCTTAAGCGATATAAAGCTGACGTCTGAAACGATAAGATCTGGCATTTGATTATCGAGCTGCGTTGCATCCAGCTCCCGGGCATTGACACCTTCAAGTACAGTCACTTGAGCATTTTGCCGGAACTGATCATCGAGTTGGTCATGCCCAACATCCAAAGCGATGACATGGCTTGCCCCGCGTTCCAACAATACTTGTGTAAATCCGCCCGTTGAGGCGCCAATATCAAGGCAGGTTTTATCTGTCGCAGAGAATTCAAATGCATCCAGCGCAGCGACCAATTTCAGTGCGGCACGCGATACATATCTCTGGGCGGGATCATCAATCACGATGTCCGCTTCAGGATGTACGCTCAGTGCTGCTTTGGTCACCGCATTACCGTCCACAGAAACTGTACCGCGATTGATGGCGTCACGGGCACGGCTGCGACTTGGAAAATGCCCAAGTTCGACCAGCAGATTGTCTAACCGCATATGATTGGATGTGTCTTTAAAAGCCATGCCCTCTAGTGGCAATCTAACGCCAGCAAAGCAAGCGCTTGCATACACTTATTTGGGCGCGCGCGATGTTAATCGTCGAGAGGCTCAGTGCCCGTTGCTTGTCCGTCGCGGCCGGATTTAATCTTCTCAATTTTCATCTCAGCAGACTTGAGCAACTCATCACAGCGATTGCGGAGCGCTTCGCCGCGCTCATAAATTTCGATTGATTTTTCGAGTTCCACATCGCCGCGCTCAAGTTGATCAACGATCGATTCAAGCTCTTTGAGCGCAATCTCAAAAGACATTGTTTTTGGATCCGCCAATGCTGTGTTATCGCTCATTCTAGCCTCTCATCAATCTATGTATGTGTGCTGCACCAGATACGGCCAAACCTTCCAAATCATAACCGCCCTCGAGCACGCTCACCAGCCTATTATCGCAAAAACGTGTAGCCAGTTCCATCATGCGTCCGGTTGCCCAATCAAAGTCATCATCATCAAGATTGATCTGCGCCAATGGATCGCGAAAATGGGCATCAAAACCCGCTGAAATGATGATCAAATCTGGTGCAAAATCTTCAATTGCTGGGATTACGCGGCTTTTAAAGGCATCGCGAAAACGTTCGCTTCCATCGCCCGGCGTTAGCGGCGCATTGCATATTGTGCCGTGCTCTCCGGCTTCTTGTTTTGCGCCCGAACCCGGGTAAAGCGGCATTTGGTGGGTTGAACAATAAAGGACCGATGCATCGTCCCAAAAGATATCTTGTGTGCCATTGCCATGATGGACGTCCCAATCAATGATCGCAACCCGCTCGGCACCATGCTTTTGTTGGGCATAGCGACCGCCAATAGCCACATTGTTGAACAGGCAGAAACCCATGGCCGTGTTTTTCTCCGCGTGATGGCCGGGTGGCCTGGAAGCAACAAACACATTATCTGCAGTTCCAGCAAAAACATCGTCGATACCGGCAGTTATTCCACCAACGCCGTGCAGCGCTGCGTCAAAGCTCTTGGGCGAGACCACCGTATCGCCATCTATGCGCGTGATACCTTCCTCTGGCACTTCATCCCTTATCCGATTGAAAAACTCTTCAGGATGCGCAAGCAGCACCGCGCTTTCATCTCCTAAAGGCGCTTGGACACGATCAAGATCCGCAAATTGGTCAGCAGTTAGTGCAGCTTCTAAGGCCCGCAAACGGTCCACACGCTCCGGGTGACCGGGCGGCGTGACATGTTGTTTGTAGATTTCGTTCTCATAGTAACGCGTGACCATATGACAACGTTACAGCAAAACACCCGCTTAGGAAGCGGGTGTTTTACAAGTTTCCACTAGTCTCTGGCGGTGTTTAGCTTCGTTGAAATGCTGTGCCGCCAACCGCATCACTCGCCTTGCCCGCCAATTCGCGGAACTTATCGCTAGCGTTGGCTAATTTTGCATCCCATTCAGGGTTTGGCTGTTGTCCTTCAATTGCATCGAAATAAACGCTCATGAGTGCTGCGATCGCAAATGGCTCCATAATGGCTGCTTTAAATGCCCAAGCAAATACAAATGCCAGCACAAAGCCCCATCCGCTCACGCTGCCTGGCATTAGGAATGCCAACGCGCCTGCTGGTGCCAACATGATGATGTAAATAAGGATCGAGAAAATCCAGACAAAAACACTCAACCATACCGCATTTTTGATCATGCGTTTTCCGTTTTGGGCATAAAGAACGAGCCCTTCGCGCGATGAAACCCACGGATTGACTGCGCCTCTGCGCATAGAATAGCCCAAGATGATCTCATCGACGTAAGTAAGCGACATACGAACGATCGAGTTGAAAATACCCACATTGGTTGAAACGCCCGGTATTGGAAGTAGGAAGGCTACGCCACCAAATAGGCGGGTGATAACTTTAATGATGCCTTTGATGATCTGATCGAGAGCAAATAGCACATTGGCTTGGCCGAAACGTTCTTTGACTTCCGCTTGCGCATAGGAAACCTGACTTTGCCCTTCTGGCATTGGTTCTTGATCGATGAGCTTTACCATCACCGCGATATGGCCCGCTTTGACCATGTAAAGAATATATTCGCGTAGCCAGTAAATGATGCCCGAGACTATGCCGAAACCAATCATGCCACCCCAAACAGTAAAACTGCCAGGATCTTCACTAATTTGGCCCACGCCAAAACCAATACCGGCGCCTGCACCGGTCGCAGCAATATAGGCAATAGTGATGCCGAAATAGACAGCCATGCGGAGTAAGATGAATGGCATTGTTTTCGCCATAATGCCCATCGTTTTTGAAATGCTGAAATCCCACATAGTCGTCCCTCTAATTTCGTTAAAACTGGGTGCAGGTTAGCCTGTTTGCGTGAAACTCAATGTGTGCTTGCGCACACCGCATTCATACTCGAAGAAAGTACATATGAGATGAAGGTAAAGAAGAGCGCGTTGCATAGCAAATTTCAACCAAAACATCGCAAGATTAAAATACCTAACCTATTCAATTATAAGCAGAAGTTCGCCCTGGTCTGTTGCGGTCAGCAATCCACTATCAAGCACTATTAAAGACTGATTGATCTTACCCGGCAGTGAGATATCGGCAGGTTCATTGAAGACTTGGCGCAAGGACCGCCGATTTTGCGACGGAATATACATATGTGGTTGATCACCCGCATGCAACAAGCCCAAATCCAAAACACGTGATCCGATGACATGATTGGAAAAATCGTTTTGCCTCAAATCCACGTCTTTAGATCCATCGCGCCCGACCTCAAGCCGGTTCAGACGACCGTTGATGTGAGGTGTGCGAATAAAATAAATGGACGATGATGAACTGCTTTTTTGTGGCAAAACGCCGACAATGTTGAGCCACCGATTGCGCAATCCGTTCTCGCTTGAAGCCGCAACTTCGGCAAGTTCCCCATCAACAAGACCATATACAACCACTGCTGCGCCACCTGTCTGAGATGAGCGGATAGTTACGACCTCATTGGTGCCGCTAAAATTTAAATCATGAATGCGCGGTGTAATGTCTTCAAATACTTGGTTTTCTGGCAGAACGAACTCTTTTTGAGTGCCATCGTTAAGTTCAACGACCAAGGACCCACCTTCAATTGCGTCACCCAACACTGCATGCGCATAGCGTTCGGTCGGACGGGCGTACCAGGCTTTACGAATATCGCCATCACGCGCGGCACTGATAAAGCCATCGGGTAGTGCACCTTCCGGCGCGCGCTCAGGCAATCCACGAACAACATCGGGCGTTAGGCAGATTTTGCCTGCGCATTCGGATCCTTCAGTGATGGCAAATGTACCGCGCGTTGTTTCAACATAAGAACCGGCCGGTGTTTGGGTGATGGCTGTCACTTCGCCTTCAGTCGGTATCACTTCAACACTTTGTGCCTGCGCCTCCACGGAAATCGAAAGTGTGAGAGCTAACGCAGCCAGTAATCGAAACATCTAGTTCTCCAAAATTTCCGTTGAAGAGATCGCGATGCCAAATCCTTCGAGTCCGATATAGCGCCGCTCACGAGAGGCATAGAGCTTAATCGAGGAGATGCTAAGATCTTTGAGAATTTGCGCGCCTAGTCCGATTTCACGCCACTCATTTTCGCGATCTTGCGCTTCTGCATGGTCTTCTCGTCCACCGCCTTGCGCAACACCGACCGATCCCTCTCTGAGATAAACAACGACACCGCGGCCATGTTCGGCAACCATTGATCTGAGTATCTCTACCGGCTCTCGGACACCACCAAATACGTCGTCGACAACACTCTCAAGATGCAGCCTCACTGGGATGTCGTTGCCATCGCGAATATCACCGGCGACCAGTGCAATATGGTGCATATGATCCCATGGCAGTGTGTATGTATGGACAACTGCAGGACCCGCAGCGGTTTCAACATCAATGCAGCTGACTTGCTCGATCAAAGTCTCTTTTCGCTGCCGATAGGCAATAAGATCAGCAACGGAAACTTCCAAAAATCCATGTTCTTTGGCAAATGCTGAAACCTGTGGACCACGCATCACCGAACCATCATCATTGACCAGCTCGCCAATAACGCCGACGGGCGGAAGCTCCGCCAGCTTGCAAAGATCAACAGCCGCTTCAGTGTGACCTGAGCGCATCAATACGCCGCCTTCGCGCGCAACCAGCGGGAAGACGTGACCGGGGCGGACAAAGTCTGCTGCGCCTGCATTGGGGTTAGCCAGGTTGCGAACAGTCAGTGTGCGGTCATCTGCAGAAATACCCGTGGTCGTTCCATGCTTATAGTCAACTGAAACGGTGAATGCGGTAGAGTGGGGCGCATCATTGTTGGCCACCATAGGCGCCAGATTAAGCTTATCAGCTTGTTCGCCAGTCATTGGCGCACAGATAATACCTGACGTATGCCGGACCATCAGCGCCATAATTTCGGGTGTCGTATGGACCGCAGCGCAAATCAGATCACCTTCGTTTTCACGCCCATCATCATCCATGACAACAACGACTTCACCGCGCTCAAACGCACGAATGGCCTCTACAACCCTTGCTTGATCATATGGCATTGATTATCGCTCCGAAAACGCAAGGCGTAGGCCAAGACGAGGATGACCACTTGGCCGGCATAGCTGACCATGGAAAACACGACGGTCAGCCCACGGGTCAAGAGCGACGACTCGGCCACGTTGAACATGACGAGGTACGACACGATCTGCTGTGGGAGACCCAGGCCGGTCGCGAGCACGAAGTAGACGAGAAACACCAGAAAGGCGAGCAGGATCGTCGTGCCAACCCGGTCTGAGGCCAGCTTCCGGCACCGAGAGAACGCTTCCCAGAACCCAATACGCTCCTCGACACGCATCATGTAAACCGGAGCCAAAATGCCGGA
>JBCDFK010000026.1:0-11391 GCA_039178065.1 Pseudomonadota bacterium
GAACTCTTCGCCACCAAAGCGTGCCACGATATCTTGCTCTCTGACCGTCTTTTTGAGTAATTGCGCCACGCTTTTAATGACTTCATCACCTGCTAAATGGCCATGAAAATCGTTGACCCCTTTGAAATGGTCGATGTCTATCATAAGAGAAACGCCATAGGCATCCGGCGCTTCTTCCATCGCATTGAAGAAGAAATCTCGTGTACCGACATCAGTAAGCCGGTCGCGATCTACCAGTCTTTGCAACTCGTCTGTGAGCTGAGTGTTACGCCGGATTTGTTGTGCCATGAAGTAGGCTGCAGGCGTTGCGATGAGGAGCGTTAGCGACAAGCCGATGACAAGTTCATTTCGCCACTGCTCAGGCGGGTATAGTGCAAGGATCGCAATCAGCACAATAAGCGACGCGAAGCCATTGATCGCCATGACGACTAACCAGAGTTGTTTGTGCGAATTAATCTTCACGAAATCATCTCGCGTTGCCCCTTGAGTTCAGTCAAGATTCGGATTGCAAATACATACCGAAAGTTCGGCGTTTGACTTCTGGACATCATGCCAGAGCAGCGAATTGTATCGACAGAGTAATCTTGCTTGATGAATCCGAGGTTAACTGAAGATCCGTGCATTGAAACCTTTAGGCAAAGCTTTCAATAACCATCCGGTGTTTGACCATGATCTCAATACGAGCGCAGCGCCAAACCTATCGGCTATACTCACGAAATCCCGCGACTAAGAGTTTAGATAACCACCTAAGATTGCGATGAATGCGCCGACATGAACAATCATAATTGCCCTATCTTTCCACATGACGCCGACCAAAAACCAGAGGACAATTCCAATCACAAATGCCAAAATATTCCAAGGGACGATATTGAGCCCGGTTAAGCCATAGCCAATAAGCTGAATGACTGTCGCAACCCATTTAACAACATCTACACGCTTCAATGCAGAATACTCCCATCAGTGAGATCAGACATAACCGATGCCCATGTGATTTGCTAATTCTAAGACTACCCCCAACAAACATCGAACACCGGCCCATTAAATGCTGAGAGGCTTTGCGCCTCTAAGCCAAACATGATCAATCTCGCAACAACATATATGCACCGGCACCAACCATAAGACCGCCCGAAGTCAGTTTTAATTCTCTTTCAAACGCAAAACCCTGGACGAATCCGGACGCTTTTCCAACACCAATGGCATAGGCGGATTTCACACCACCAACCGCAACAATTGTGATGGCCGTGACAATAAAAATGTCTGTGCTCGTTAAGGCTGCCAAATCCAGGAATGAAGGCAGCAAACTGGCATAGAAAAAGATAGCCTTGATGTCGCCGAGCGTTAGAATGAGCCCTGCACTAAAACTGGTGGCTAGACTACTTTTCGTTGTTTTTGGCGGTGGGCTTGGTTGAGAAACGGTCGTGGTTTTGCCGAAGCTCCTTATCAACCCAATTCCGAACCAAATTAAATAAACACCAGCCAGATATTTTATCAGAACAAATAGAGTTCCCATTTGTTCGGCCAACGCGGTCATGCCCAATATTGCCATGGTCATGAACATCAAGTCACCCGAAACAACACCCATCGCTGTCGCCAAGCCATTTTTGATGTCAATTGTAGCGGCACGTGTAACCACCAATAAAACACTAGAACTTGGTATGGCTGCTAAGGCTGCCATGATTAAGAACAGTGTAATGGAATGTGAGAAAGTCATGGGATTCTGGCCATCATAAAATTGCTTAGTTCAAAGGTTCAGTCATTTTTTTCACGGACAATCGCTACTAGGTTGGTCGAATAAGCATACTAGAATTCTTGCCTATTGGTCATGCAGCAATCAAGTGCACTTCGGCGGCAAAGCGTCGGCCCAACGTTCGATAAAATTTCGAACTCCAACACCGTTTTCATACTCGGCTTTATGCCCATCGATCAGCAAGCGCATGCGCCAGCACTGCTGAGAGTTGGGGAGGTAGTTTGCGCTTTGTCTCTCTCCCATTGACCGGCAGGCGCATTGCACAGCAATCGCCGAGAGGTGCGGGAGAGATAGATCCGGCGCTCCTCCCTCCCAGTGTCCAAGGGCGAGGGATAAAGGGTGGAGGTTGGTGTATTGGGTGCGAACGCGTCGGATAAATTCAGCGGGCTAACACCGCCGTCATCCTCGGCTTTATGCCGGGGATCCATTCCTGAGACGGTGAAACAACAAATAATTCTCAATCACTTGTGCCCTTCACCAGCGTCAGGGAATGGATTCCTTCACACGGCGCAAGCTTGTTCTAGACAAGCACAGGAATGACGGAAATTAAAAACTTATCCAACTCTCCCATCAATCCCCTAAACTAAACCCACCTTCCTCATGGAACGGCGGACGGCCACCAACTGTCTGTGAGGCGGGCGGTGTCGTGGGCAAGCTGGTAGAGGTATCAGTTGGCGGGTGCTGAACCCTGAAAAATCCACGGCGGAAAGATAGCGCTGTCGGGCTGATGTTCATGAGCATTGTTGCCCCGGCTGGGTTAGGTGAAGCATGCTTTCATGAAAGATGTTAGCCGTACGGCCCTTCGCAGAGTTCCGAAAGAACCAAGCAGCGTGTAAGGCACCGCAAGAGCACCGGACGGGCGGTTTGAGGACCGCATATAAAAATACAATGTAGCGGAATTCAAACCGCCCGTTGTTTCAAAACAAGGATTGCATCGCAATCCGACGTTGAGCTCGCGCAAGGCAAGCGCAGCGACGCCGAAAGCGAGTCGTTTTGCAAAGTCGAGTGCCAGCAAAAGGCATTGCTCGGCTCTAATGGGGTGCGAGAATGAGCGAGCGTATTGCGTCGCGCTTTTGCCAGAAGCGACTTCCACCCGCCAGCACTCAACGGCGGGGCGTTGCTCCTTGTCTGCTGCCGGTTTCGCGAAAACTCTTTCAAACGCGCCAATCGATTGCATCCAGCGTGTGCGTCTCGAGAAATGCATTGGTTCGCGAAAACGGCTTAGAGCCGAAAAAACCACGATGCGCAGAAAGAGGTGAGGGGTGCACGGATTTCAATACCAAATGCTTATTGCTGTCGATGAAACTGGCTTTCTTTTGGGCGTATGCACCCCACAAAATGAAAACCGAGGGTTGTGGGCGCTCGTTCACCAGTCGAATGACGGCATCTGTGAATTTTTCCCAACCTCTGCCCTGGTGGGAACCAGCTTGATGCGCCTCAACAGTCAGCACCGCATTGAGCAGCAAGATGCCCTGTTTCGCCCAATTATCAAGATTGCCATGATCAGGCGCTGGAATGCCGATGTCTGCTTCAAGTTCCTTATAGATATTGACCAGCGATGGCGGTATTTTCACACCGTCTTGGACCGAGAAACACAGGCCGTGCGCTTGGCCCGGGCCGTGATAAGGATCTTGACCCAATATGACGACACGAACATCTTCAAGCGGTGTACTATTGAGTGCCTGAAACCAGTGATTTGCACGGGGGAATATTTGTTTGCCCGCTGCGCGCTCATCAAGCAAAAACTGCTTGAGCGCGGCCATATAGGGGCTATCAAACTCAGTTTGCAGCGGTTGCAGCCAGCTTTCATGCAAGTTTACGATTTTAGATCACCCAACCAATTGTTTTTGTGTATGCAGCGCAGTAAAATTACAGCTCTAAATAATTACAAGAATTGATCACACCATGCCGCACGAAACACTCACCATCAACAGTTCTGGGGCAGGGCTATATGAGTTTACCCATCTGGTTGAAAGATTTTTGGCCAGCAATCAAATTGGAGACGGCTTACTGACCGTTTTTGTGCGCCATACATCGTGCTCCTTGATAATACAAGAAAACGCCGATCCCGATGTTCAGCGCGATATGAATGCATTTTTTAAGCGCCTGGTACCCGCCTCGGATGATCCATCCATGCGTTACATCATCCATACGATTGAAGGTCCAGACGACATGCCAGCTCATATAAAAGCGGCGCTGACACAAACCTCAATTGGCATTCCCGTTATCAATGGGCGCATGGTGCTTGGCACTTGGCAAGGCATTTACCTGTTTGAACATCGAACAAGGCCGCATCAACGGCAGATCGTGTTACATTTAAATTGAGGTCTCAGTGTTGGATTGCATGTTCTTTGCAAAAGGGCGTGTATGGAACAACATCCAAGCGTTCTTGGCTGATCAATTCTCCGCAGATAACGCATATGCCATAGGTTCCATCTTCAATACGTTGCAACGCGGCATCGATCGCGCGAATTTCATCCTGCCCCGCTAGACCAAGATCTTCTAGCACTTCGTCATTTTCGCTAGCCTGTGCGTTTTCGCTCCAATTTGGATCAGGCGCGTCATCAAGCTCATCCTCAATGTTCTCAAGGCGGTTTGTGAGATATTCCTTACGTCGTTCAAGGCTGTGTTGGCGGTCGCTAATTGACTTGTTGCTCATGGATGTTTCCTCATTCTGCAACCATTTGACGCCAAACAAGACAGTCAACGCCTTGATGCAGGTCAATTTGATCGGAAATCCGTACTCGCTGCACTAACCAGCAATTAGCAATTGCCAAGTAATCTTGCCCCATGAAGAAATCGATCATGAAACACCTATCGTTCGGAATTTGCGCCGTCGCTTTGCTCGTAACTCAGGGCTGTGCCGCCCGTGCCGTCGCTGATGCGGCGGTTTCAACCACTGTTTTTGCGAGCAAAACCGTTGTCAAAGGCACGGTGGGTGCAGGCAAACTGGTTTATAATGGTGGCAAGGCTGTTGCGAATGCTGGTAGAAGTGCCAAGAAGGATCAAGCCTATACCGGCGGGCCAAAAGGCGCGACACCGCCCAGTTGCCTTGAAGCGAATGGCTCATATTCAGCAGCCTTTGAGGACGCAAATGGTGATTTTTACTGTCCTGGCTGAGGGTTCAATAACATCAACGTGATCTTTTGCTGCGTTTAATGGCCAGATTCGCCTTGGTTCGAACCAATTTGCTGATCTATATACGCATAGCGAACAATTACCGGAGAGCATTAATGTCGATTGAACTAAGTTTGTCACGCCGCAAAGCATTATTGGCGTTAGCTGCCGCACCTATGGCATTGAACATGTCATCTATACCAGCTTGGTCACAGTCTTTACCTGCTTCACAAGGCACCGTGGACATGGCGGCTCTGCTTGAAGACAATCCGCTAGAAGACGTTTTTGAAGGTGATGAAAATGCGCCGGTAACAATTGTCGAATATGCATCGATGACATGTCCACATTGTGCGAATTTCCATATCAACACGCTACCTGCCATCAAAGAGAAGTATATCGAAACGGGTAAAGCACGCATCATCATGCGTGAATTCCCGTTTGATCCGCGGTCTGCAGCTGCATTCATGCTGGCCCGTTGTGCGCCCAATGATGCTTATTTCCCGATGGTGGATGTGTTGTTCAAACAAATGAACTCATGGGCTCGAGCCGAAAATGCGCGCGCACCACTCGAAAACATCGCAAAATTGGCCGGTTTTACACAAGAGAGCTTCGAGGCTTGCTTGACCGACCAGCAGCTTTTGAACGATGTAAATAGTGTGCGCGAACGCGGTCAAACCGAATTTGGTGTAAACGCGACACCAACATTCTTCATTGACGGCAAAAAATACTCTGGAGCTCTAACGGTTGAACAAATGTCCGCCATCATCGACTCGCTGCTATAGTCAGCGTTTCAACGCGCCAGCAAAAGCTGTGCGTGAAGGTGGTGGTCTATGAAGTTCAACAAACTTCGGCTGCTTGGGTTCAAATCATTCGTTGAACCAACTGAATTTGCGATTGAAGGCGGGCTGACCGGCGTGGTCGGCCCCAATGGCTGCGGAAAATCCAACCTTGTAGAGGCCCTGCGTTGGGTCATGGGCGAAAGCTCATATAAAAATATGCGTGCATCGGGTATGGACGATGTTATTTTCTCGGGCTCTGGAACGCGCCCGTCCCGCAACACGGCAGAGGTTGCACTCTTTCTGGACAACGATGAACGAACCGCACCTGCAGCGTTTAATGATTCTGAGTTGTTACAAGTAACGCGACGAATTGAGCGCGAAAACGGATCTGCGTATCGCATAAATGGCAAAGATGCGCGGGCAAAAGATGTTCAGCTGTTGTTTGCTGATCAATCGACGGGCGCACGCTCACCTTCAATGGTTGGTCAGGGACGCATTGGCGAACTCATTCAGGCAAAGCCAACGGCACGCCGTGCGCTACTTGAAGAAGCCGCCGGGATTTCAGGTCTACATTCTCGCCGCCATGAGGCTGAGCTGCGTTTGCGGGGCGCAGAAACCAACCTTGAACGCTTGGACGACGTTACTTCGGAGCTCGAAAGCCAAATTGAAAGTCTGAAGCGTCAGGCTCGTCAGGCAAACCGTTTTCGCACCCTGTCGCGTGATGTTCGCCAAGCAGAAGCAACGCTACTTCATTTGAAATGGGTGCAAGGCAAGGACGCAGAAGCAGAAAGCCAATCTACTCTTTCCAAAGCTACGAGCGAAGTTGCTGAGCGGGCGCAGATCCAGATGGAGGCGGCAAAACTGCAAGGCATTGCACAAAAGGCATTGCCACCTTTGCGGGACGCAGAAACCGCAGCTGCCGCGACGCTTCAACGCCTGACCATTGCAAGAGATCAACTGGATGCCGAAGCTGGCAGATTGCGCGCGCGAAAAGCTGAATATGAGCAACGTATTGCTCAATTGGGCGAAGACATTGCGCGCGAAGAGAGAATGGTAGTCGAAAACGCCGATATTCTGTCGCGGCTCACCGAAGAAGAGCAGACGCTGAAAGCGCAAGACGAAGGCGCAAGTGAGCGGGAAGCGGCGTTGGCGTCCAAAGTTGAAACGGCAAGAGCGGCATCGGAAGCGTCCGAAACGGATTTGGCAAAGCTCACCGCGGAACGTGCCGAGGCACAGGCGCTAAGAACTCAGTTGCAGCGGCGCATTGCAGAGGCGGCTGATCGTCGCACCAGGCTGGAAGGCCAAAAAACCAATGTTGAAGCTGAGCTGGCATCGTTGAATGAAAAAATAAGCGCACTCGCTGACCCGGCCGAGAAACAACGTGCTGTTGAAGCCATCGAAAGCGCAATAGGTGAGGCGGAAACTGCAGTTCTGAACGCTGAAACCAACGTTTCAAATGCGCGGGCCTTGGAAACCGAACTGCGACCTGATCTCAGCGAGGCGCGCGAAGCGCTTAACGCGCTTGAAGCAGAAGCGCGGACCATCGCAAAACTGGTCAATGCTGGCGGCGGTGATTTGTTCCCGGCGGTTATCGAAGAGCTTAAAGTCGATAAAGGTTTTGAAACTGCGCTTGGCGCTGCCCTGGGTGATGACCTCGACGTTGCGACAGATGCGGGCGCTGGTGTGCATTTTGCAGGCGCAGATATCTTGGCCGATGACCCAAAGCTGCCTGAAGGAGTAGAGGCGCTTGGCAAATATGTTCGTGGTGCTGATGCGTTAGTCCGCCGTTTAGCACAAATAGGTGTGGTTGATGATGAAGCGACGGGTGAGCGCCTTAGCACCAACTTGGCACCGGGCCAACGCCTCGTAACCAATCAAGGGGCACTCTGGCGTTGGGACGGATATCGTGCTGCCGCTGATGCGCCAACTGCAGCGGCACAGCGCTTGGCCCAAAAAAATCGACTTGCAGAACTGGATGCGGAGATTATTGGTGCAACAAAGGCAAAAACTGGAATTGAGGAAAAAGTCCAGCAAGCCGAAGAAGAAACACGCAATGCTGTTTCTACTGAAACAGAAACACGTAACCTATTGCGAGAAAAACAAAATTTAGCGAAGAATGCGCGCGAAGAGTTGGCTGCTGCAGAGCGTTCATCGGGTGAATTGGCGCGTCGACGTGCGGTTTTAGATGAGTCGATTGTCCGCATTCGCGGTGACCTGGATGAGGCCAACGGGATCTACAATGAAGCTGAAGCAGCTTTGATCGCCGAGCCTGAAGTAACATCTTTTGATACGCGTCTTGAGAGCCTGCAAGCAAGTGTCGCTAAAGACCGCGCGGTGTTGGCTGAGACGCGTGCTGAGCATCAAGGTTTGTCGCGAGAGGGTGAAGCACGTAGAAATCGCCTTTCCGCCATAGAAACAGAGCGCCAGAGCTGGAACACCCGACGTTCCAATGCCGATGCGCAAATTGAAACATTGCGGGCACGCGAAGCTGAAACGAAAAAACTGCTGGAAGAACTGGCCAATAGCCCTGAAGAATTAGAATCCAAACATCGTAAATTGTTGGCTGAGATTGAAACTGCAGAAGGCAAGCGCAACCACGCTGCGGACGAGTTAGCCAAGGCCGAGAACGTGGCAGCTGAAGCGGACAAAGCTGCGACGGCGACCATTCAGGATCTGTCGACTACGCGCGAAACACGAGCGCGCGCAGAAGAACGCCTTGCCGCAGCCAGCGAGCGTCGCGCCGATATCGAGAATCGCATCGTTGAAACACTCAATTGCCAACCGCATGAGGCCTTTGAGCAAACCGGCCTTGGCGTCGATGACGAATTGCCAGACGTCGATCCTATTGAGAGAAAACTCGAACGCTTGAAAATTGAACGCGAGCGTTTAGGTGCTGTCAATTTGCGTGCTGAAGAAGAACAAACCGAACTTGCCGAACGCTTCGCAACGATTACAGAGGAACGCGAAGACGTCGTTCAAGCAATTGCCGAATTGCGATCTGCAATTTCATCGCTCAACAAGGAAGGCCGTGAACGCCTGCTTGTTGCTTTTGACAAGGTGCAGGTGCATTTCAAAAAACTCTTCACACATCTGTTCAATGGCGGCACTGCCGAGCTTCAACTGATTGAAAGCGATGATCCGTTAGAGGCTGGACTTGAAATCGTGGCACGTCCTCCGGGCAAAAAACCGCAAACCATGACGCTGCTGTCTGGCGGAGAACAGGCCCTTACTGCGATGGCTCTGATTTTCGCTGTTTTCTTGACCAATCCAGCACCCATTTGTGTGCTCGATGAGGTAGATGCCCCGCTCGATGACCACAATGTTGAACGCTTCTGTGATCTTATGGATCAGATGAGTAAAGAGACCGACACTAGGTTTGTGATTATTACGCACAACCCAATTACGATGGCACGTATGGATCGTTTGTTTGGTGTGACCATGAAAGAGCAGGGCGTGAGCCAGCTTGTCTCTGTTGACCTACAACAAGCTGAAGAGCTGCGCGAAGCGAGCTGAAGCAATTATTGATTTATGCAGCCCCTCTAGCGTCGCCATTATTTGCCCCATATAATGGAACTCCCTGGTGCCAAGCGCCCCTGTAAACCGGACATAGAATACCAACACGATGCAAAAATGGGTTTACACATTTGCCGGCGGCATGGCTGAAGGCTCTAGCACTGATGCTGCCCTATTGGGCAGCAAAGGCGCTAATTTGGCTGAGATGAGCCGCATTGGGCTTCCAGTCCCGCCAGGATTCACCATTACCACCGAAGCATGTAATCGAACGCTGAGCGAGGGAGCGATACCCAAGCGTGTGCGCGAGCAAGTTACTGCGTCGATGAAGTATTGCGAGATGATGAGTGGCAAGAAATTTGGCGACCCCGTCAATCCATTGCTTGTATCCGTTCGATCTGGCGCGCGTGTGTCCATGCCTGGGATGATGGACACTGTTCTAAATCTGGGCTTGAACGATGCAAC
Source organism: Pseudomonadota bacterium (assembly GCA_039178065.1). Classification (GTDB taxonomy): domain Bacteria; phylum Pseudomonadota; class Alphaproteobacteria; order Rhizobiales; family Rhizobiaceae; genus Ahrensia. Next base: position 9,619 of record JBCDFK010000026.1, read on the forward strand.
AGCTGAAGCATTAGCAAGCATAACGGGTGATGATCGTTTTGCTTTTGATACCTATCGCCGCTTCATACAAATGTATGGGACCGTTGTGATGGGGCTCGATCATGGGTTGTTCGAGGACATATTAGACGCAGCCCGCGATGCTGAAGGCGTTGCGCGTGACAACGAGTTGAGTGCGGAAGCGCTCATCGGCATTGTACGAGCATATAAGGCTGCAATCATTGACGAAATGGATGAAAGCTTTCCACAAGACTTGAACGAACAGCTTTGGGGCGCAGTTGAGGCAGTTTTCAAGAGTTGGCGCAATCCGCGAGCTGTGACCTATAGAGCACTGCAGAATATTCCAGATGAATGGGGCACTGCCGTCACTGTTCAAGCGATGGTATTCGGTAATTCAGGACAAAATTCTGCAACTGGCGTTGCTTTCACGCGCAATCCCGCGACGGGTGAAAACAGACTCTATGGCGAGTTTCTAGCGGACGCGCAGGGTGAGGATGTTGTTGCTGGTTTTAGAACACCAGATCCGCTTAGTACGGCTGAGGACAAGCCGGGCGCGTCTATGCAAGAGCGTCTGCCGGATGCTTACAGCGTATTGATGCGTTTGGCTGACGATCTAGAGCAGCATTTCGGTGACATGCAGGATGTCGAGTTCACCGTTGAAAATGGAAAACTGTGGTTGCTGCAAACGCGTGCGGGCAAACGTACGGCAACTGCGGCAATCCGAATTGCCATCGAAATGGCAAATGCAGGCGTAATCACTAGGCAAAATGCGCTTATGCGGGTGGATGCCTCTTCACTTGATCAATTGCTGCACCCAGCGATTGATCCCAAAGCAAAAAGAAACATTATTGCTCACGGACTGCCTGCATCTCCCGGCGCAGCTAGCGGCCAAATTGTTTTTTCTTCCGCTGATGCGGTTGCGGCCAAAGCAGAAGGCAAGTCGGTGATATTGGTGCGTCCGGAAACCAGTCCCGATGATATCCACGGTATGGACGCATCCGTTGGCATTTTGACATCCCGCGGTGGAACGACAAGTCATGCCGCCGTTGTTGCGCGCGGTATGGGAAAACCATGCATCACCGGGGCAGGCGGTATGCGCATTGATCCGCATAAAAAAGCATTGGTTGCAGGCGGCGTCATGTTACGTGCTGGCGATATGCTTACAATCGACGGTAATTCAGGACAGGTTCTTGAGGGTGAATTGCCGATGATCCAAAGCAAATTGGCCGGTGACTTTGCTACACTGATGGAATGGAGCGATGCAGAACGCCGATTGAAAGTGCGCACCAATGCGGACTCTCCGAAGGAAGCAATCGTCGCTAGACAATTCGGTGCTGACGGCATCGGGCTTTGCCGGACGGAACATATGTTCACTGAAGGTGATCGCGCAAACGTAATGCGCGAGATGATTCTCGCTGAGGGTGTAGATGAACGTCGAACTGCATTGGACAAATTGCTGCCTATGCAGCGGGATGACTTCATAGACCTGTTCGAAATTATGCAGGGTCAACCGGTATCGATCCGTCTTGTTGATCCGCCGCTCTACGATTTTTTGCCAAAGAGTGAAGAAGATCTTTCAAGGAGCGCAAAGAAGCTTGGCATCGATGTTGAACGGCTTGCAAGACGCGCTGAAGAATTGCGTGAAATCAATCCGATGCTGGGAAATAGGGGCGTTCGCTTGGCGATTTGCTATCCTGAAATTGCCGAAATGCAGACCCGAGCTATTTTCGAAGCCGCAATTCTGGCTGGCAAAGAAACTGGCGAGCCGGTGGTGCC
>JBCDFK010000027.1:0-11261 GCA_039178065.1 Pseudomonadota bacterium
ACATTTTCGAGAAGCACGGCATTGAAGTACCAACCAATTATGATCAGTTGCTAACAGTTGCTTGTCAGATTCCAGAGGTTGAGCCTGGAATGGGCGGTATGGCTTCACGTGCAGCATCAGGTCACCAGGCCAGCCATGCATTCTTGCTTCACCTAGCGCCGCTTGGTGGCCGGGTTTTTGATGACAATTGGGAACCAATTGTAAACAACGAAGCAGGCGTTCAAGCTGCAAATGCACTGAAGACAATTGTTGATTGCGGCCCTGAGGGTTCGCAGACTTTCGGTCCTGCTGAAGCAGCAGCATCATTCAGCCAAGGAACATCAGCGATGTTCATGGATTCGATCGCATTTGCTGCAGGCTTTGAAGATCCAGAGAAAAGTAAAGTTGCCGGAAAAGTTGGCTATGCACTTCATCCAGAAGGTGTACGTCGCGGTTCACAAACAGGTGGCTTTGGTATCGGTATTCCAAAAAATGCTGAGAACAAGGAAGCTGCTTTCTTGTTGATGCAGTGGCTTACATCGAAGAAAGGCGACCTGATGGTTGCTATGGAAGGTGGTAACCCATCACGTTTCTCAACATATGAGAATGCAGATCTAAATGCCAAGTATCCTTACTCTGCAACATTTGGTGAAGCTCTAAAACATGCTGACCCTGACTGGCGTCCGATCATCCCGACATGGGGCGAGATCAACGCGGACATCGGTACAACAATGTCTAAAGTGTTGACCGAGGGCTTGGACCCGCAAGAAGGTTTGGACGGTGTTGCTGAGCGTGCGCGCGGCATCATGGAACAAGCTGGCTATTACACTTGGCAGTAATTGCTGAGAAAATGAGCGTGCGCCAGTAAGGCGCTCGCTCAACCTCCCAAGAGCTGCTTCGGCGAGGTCGGAGCAGCTCCAGCGGAACACTTTCCCCGAGGATTTGTATCGATGACAATGGCATCACGCTTAAATCGGCTTACGCCTTATATGTTCTTGGCCCCAGCGATCTTGCTGCTCGGCATCGCGCTGCTTTACCCAATTGGCTACATGATCTATGCGAGCTTTTTGGATTGGGTGCCATCGCAACGTATTGGCGAAGCTGAATTCATTGGATTTCGAAACTACACTAACCTTTGGGTGAACGAAGCCTTCCGCGAGAGTTTTGGCGTAACGCTCAAATTTGCGGCGGTCGCTCTGACACTGGAAATGTTTATTGGCGTCGGGCTGGCTCTTTTGCTTGATCGCAACATTCGCGGCATGTCTGCATTACGTACAATTTTCATTTTACCGATGATGATAGCACCTATCGTGGTCGGTCTTATGTGGCGCTATATGTACCATCCTACGGTTGGTATCTTTAACCGGACGCTGAAAGATTGGGGTTTTGAACCGATCCCTTGGCTGTCAGACGGGACTTGGTCATTTGCCGCCGTTATTATTGCTGATGTCTGGCAATGGACACCCTTTATATTCATTCTGTCTTTGGCCGCTCTACAGTCTCTTCCTCAGTCTGCGTTAGAGGCGGCGGAAATTGATGGTGCGACTGATTGGCAGAAAGTATTATTCATCAAGCTACCATTGATGATGCCGGTCTTGATCGTTGCGGCATTGCTGCGCCTGATTGATGCATTCAAAGTGCTTGAAGTGATACTTGTGATGACTAATGGCGGACCGGGCCTATCGACCGAAATACTGAGTTTGAGAATTTATCGAACAGCTCAGGAGTTTCAAAAGCTGGGCGAAGCGGCAGCGATGTCAAATTATCTGCTGATCATGCTGACCATACTGACTGCAGCGATGTTTATCTACAACAAGGCGGTTGAAAATCGAACAGCGCGACTGCGCGCGGCAGCAGAGGAGGATTGATCATGGCTACTGCTGGTGCATCTAAGCAAAGTCCTGCTTTTTACGTGCTTATCATTTGCATGGTGATCATGGCGCTTGGTCCAATCATGCTGATGCTTGCGACATCATTCAAAACCAATGTTGATGTGAACGATGTAAATGTGTCTGCGTTCTTCTTTTCGCCGACTATCAAAAATTATGAAACAGTGCTGTGTAACGTGCTGTGGTATGAGCCGGAGAGCGTTGGCTTTTGCGATCCGACGTTTGCGCGCGCGCTTGGCAACTCAATTTTCATCGGGCTGATTTCAACGGCGATTACGCTGGTTGTCGGATGTATGGCTGCCTATGCTTTGGTGCGTTTTCGTTTCATGGGACGCGGCACCGTTTCTATGGCGACGTTGTTGATGCGCATGGTTCCACCGGCGGTTTTGCTCGTGCCGGTATTTGGTATCTGGACATTCCAGTTTGGATTGGATGGCACCTATTTTGGTATCATTTTGATTTATGTTGCGATGAACCTGCCATTTGTAATTTGGATATTGCAGAGCTTCATCGTTCAGGTTCCTATTCAGCTTGAAGAAGCTGCGAAAATGGATGGTGCAAACCCGTTACAGGTATTTTTCCTCGTGGTCTTGCCTGTGATTAAGCCAGGCTTGGCGGCGGCCGCCATATTCACATTCCGCGTGGCATGGAACGAATTCCTACTATCGAACGCATTGTCTGGTCGTAGCACGCGTACGGTCCCGGTCACCATTGTGAATTCGATCACTGAGTATGATATTGATTGGGGGGTCATTATGGCGACGGGAATGTTGCTGGCGATTCCACCTATCATATTCACATTCATTGCATCCAAGCAGATCATCACCGGCATGACAGCTGGCGCGGTGAAAGGCTAATCCCATGTGGGATTGGTTGCTCGCATCAATAGATCCTTTGCGGGATCACGATGTTAGCTTTGAGGTGTCGTGGCATGGACGCCTCATGGTGTTGGGATGGTCGATTATGGTGCCTATTGGCATCCTATCGGCACGATACTTCAAGATTTTACCACGCCAACAATGGCCCAAAGAGATTGATAATCAGGCGTGGTGGTACACACATCTAACACTGCAATATTTGACAGGTATTCTGACACTTGTTGCGCTTTGGTTGATCTGGGATGTTAGCGGCACACGAGACGGTGCGTTCTTACACCATCTGATGGGGTGGACGACCGTTGTGTTGTGTGGTGCGCAATATTTGGCGGGTTGGTTGCGTGGTACAAAGGGTGGGCCAACTGAGGTTGAGCGCACGGGAACAATACGCGGCGACCATTATGATATGACGCCCCGACGCGTTGCGTTTGAACACATGCATAAAATTACCGGCTACATCTGTTTGATTGTTGCTCTGATTGCAGTGTTCACGGGACTATGGATGACCAATGCGCCACGCTGGATGTGGATACTTATCATCGCTTGGTGGGCGGCAGTGATTGCCGCCTTTATCGGCTTTCAAAAAGCCTTTGGTGCGGCCGAGACCTACGAGTCTATTTGGGGCGATGACCCAGAATTGCCGGGCAATAAACTCAAACCAATTGGTTGGGGTATAAGAAAGCGAGGTCAGCAATCGCGCGACCCCGCAGAATGAAATACACTTATGTATCGAAGTGATTTGCTAGCGTTACATGGTGATGGATTTGCCCATCAAAATATTTTTCTACCATTTGCCCGGTGACTTCTTTTGACTTGTAGCGAGCGGGGCTTTCAAGCGCTGAATCCATCGCAGCTGCGTCTGGATAGCTTATGGCAAGAATGAGCGGAAATTCTGGTGCGCCTTCATCACGATCTTCTGAGAACATCACCCGCACTTCTGTAGCGCCTGTGAATTGTTTCCATAGAGGTACGAGATTTTCCAGCGTGTAAGCGCGGAAGGCTTCAGTTTGACCGTCTTTGACAGTGCCTTGAAACAGAGCATAGCGGGTTATCATTGAAAGTTCTCCTTGTTGGCGCCATTGAAGAATTCCATGACGGCTGCTTGATCTTCTCCACCCAATCCGGCGGCTGTGAGCATTTTGTGGATTTCCATACAGAGCGCAGTGAGCGGCATGGATGTGCCGGTCTGGTTGGACAGCGTTTGCGCGAATGCCAAGTCTTTGACCATGTTGTCGATGCGGCCTGTGCGACGGTAATCCTTGGTGGCAAAGCGTGGCATGTATTCTTGCAACAGTGCACTGTCTGCGCGACCGCCTTTGAGCGCCAATGGAATTTTCTCAGCGTCAACGCCGGCATCGAGCGCCAGTTGTGTTGCTTCTGCAATGGCTACGAAGCCGAGACCGCAAAGAACCTGATTAATAATTTTGGTCGTTTGGCCGGCACCGCTGGGTCCCATATGGGTATAATTTTTTGCAACATCTTTGAGACATTCATGGGCGCGGGCAACGTCGTCTTCCTTGCCGCCAGCCATCAATGTCAACTCGCCGATAAGTGCTTTAGGCGCGCCGCCCGACAAGGGCGAGTCTACCCATGCGATCCCTTTTTCTGCGGCATCTTCGGCTAGTTCTCGGGTGCTTTCTGGATCGATAGAGGACATGTCGATAAAGATGGTGCCCGGCTTTGCGGTGCTTGCCGCGCCACCATCTCCAAAGGCCGCAATTCGCACCACTTTAGCAGAATTAAGAGAGAAGATGACGAAGTCTGCATTGCTTGCAGCATCTGCTGCACTAGACGCTGCGACACCGCCTTTGGCGACCAGTTCTGCAACTTTTTCTTTATCAAGGTCAAAGACATGTAACGTATTGCCAGTTTCCAGAATGCGTGTGCCGATTGCTCCGCCCATGGCGCCGGCGCCAATTAAGGCAACTTTATTTGCCATTTTACTCTCCTAGATTTGCGCTGATTGCATCAACAATGAGCTTAACGACATCTGGTTCGGTTCCCGAGATATCAATCGATATGGCGTTTTCAGACTCATCAGGTTCTTCAAGCGCCTCAAATTGACTATCGAGCAAGCTGGTCGGCATGAAGTGGCCGGTGCGTGCCGCCATGCGTTCAGCAATTAAATCCTTCGAACCATTGAGATATAGAAATTGGACTGGTTCGCCCGCATTTTTGGTTATGAAGTCTCGATATGATTTTTTGAGTGCTGAACACCCCACAAGGCCAATGCCTTGCATGCGTGCCAGCTCACCAGAAATGATTTCAAGCCAAGGCCAGCGATCTTCATCGGTGAGTGGATCCCCGCTTGCCATTTTGTCTATGTTGGATTGCGGGTGATAATCGTCGCCATCAATGTAGGTGCCACCGATTTGTTCGGCGACGCTTTCACCAATGGATGTTTTGCCTGATCCGGCAACACCCATCACAACATAGAGGCGCTGAACCATCTTAGAGCGACGCCGTTATGCCGCCATCGACGAACAGTGTGTGTCCATTGACAAAACTTGATGCCCCCGAAGACAGAAAAATTGCAGCGCCAACAAGTTCGTCCACGTTGCCCCAGCGCCCAGCCGGTGTACGCTTTTCAAGCCAAGCGGAGAATTCTGGGTCAGCAACCAACGCAGCATTGAGAGGCGTATCGAAATAACCCGGCGCGATTGCATTACATTGTAGCCCGTGTTTGGCCCAGTCTGTCGCCATGCCTTTGGTCAAATTGCCCACCGCACCTTTTGTTGCGGTGTAAGGAGCAATGCCTGGACGGGCGAGTGCGGTTTGAACAGAAGCAATGTTGATGATCTTGCCGGCGCCGCGCTTGATCATATGATTGGCAACAGCTTTGCCAACCATAAACACGCTAGTGACGTTGGTTTTCAAAAGCAGTTCAAAAGTGTCTTCCGGATAGTCCTCGAGCGGCGTGCGGAATTGCATGCCAGCATTGTTGATTAGAATATCGATGGCGCCCTGATTGGCTTCAAACTCATCAACCGAAGTCTTGATTGCCGCGCCATCGGTGGCGTCAAAGGCCAGTTCATGAACGGTTGCACCTGCTTGTTTTAGCGTCGCTGCCGCTTCTTTCAGTTTGGTTTCGTTGCGGCCATTAAGGATAATTTCTGCGCCCGCTTCTGCCATTCCTTTGGCCAAGGCAAAGCCAATGCCTTGCGACGAGCCGGTAATAAGTGCCTTCTTACCGGTAAGGCTGAATAGTTCTGTTCCAATCGCCACGAAATTCTCTCCTAACTTCAAATTGCTCTCGACAAGCCTGTTTCAGACTGTATATGTTATCGATAACATTTTGCAAGCCTCAATGGGAATTATCAGTATGAGTAACGTCGAAATTCTACAAGTTGGTCCTTATCCGGAATGGGATGAAGGGCCTCTCAATCAAGCATTCACCATGCATCGTTACTTTGAGGCCGACGATAAAACCGCGTTTATGGCTACGCATGGCTCGGCGATAAAAGGTATCGCAACGCGTGGTGAGCTAGGCGCGGATCGCGTCATGATAGAAGCATGTCCAAATCTCGAAGTCATTTCAGTTTATGGCGTTGGTTATGATGCCGTTGATTTGACCGCTGCCAAAGAAAACAATGTGCGCGTTACCAACACGCCTGATGTGCTGACAAAAGATGTCGCCGATCTGGGCGTGGCGATGATGATGGTACAGTCGCGGGGCATGATTGGCGCTGAAAACTGGGTTCGTTCTGGGAACTGGGAAGACCAGGGTCTTTACCCATTGATGAACCGTGTGCATGGCAAGAAGGCGGGCATACTCGGCCTTGGTCGGATCGGCTTTGAAGTGGGCAAACGTTTGGCGGGCTTTGATATGGACATCGCCTATAGCGATATCGAGGCGAAGTATTATGCACCTGATTGGACATATATTCAGGATGCGGTGAAGCTTGCTGAACATGCTGACTTTTTGTTTGTAACGCTGGCTGCATCTTCGGCCACAAAACACATTGTCGGCAAAGCTGTGCTTGAAGCATTGGGCCCTGAGGGAATGGTGATCAATATTTCGCGGGCCGCAAATATAGATGAAGATGCTTTGCTCGATGCCTTGGAAGCGAAAACAGTTGGTAGCGCCGCACTGGATGTTTTTGAGGGTGAGCCAGCGCTCAATCCACGCTTCACGAAGCTCGACAATGTTCTTCTTCAGCCGCACCATGCATCAGGCACATTTGAAACGCGCAAGGCGATGGGTAAGCTGGTGCGTGATAATTTGATCGCGCATTTTAATGGTGACGATCTACTAACACCGGTACTCTAGGAGAGTTTTATGCGCGCGATTGTTCTTCACAAAGCTATGGACTTACGCATCGAAGAAGCAGATGTGGAAACGCCGGGACCCGGCGAAGTCCAAGTGAAAATGGCCGTCGGCGGCATCTGTGGTTCTGACCTGCATTATTTTCAGCATGGCGGCATTGGCGATGCTATTCGTGTAAAACAACCGATAGTGCTGGGCCACGAAGTCTCAGGGCATGTCAGCGCACTTGGCGATGGCGTTGAAAATTTGGTGGTCGGTGATCTTGTTGCGGTTTCGCCGTCCCGTCCTTGTTATAATTGTCAGTACTGCCATAAGGGCCAACTCAACCATTGTGAAAACATGCGTTTTTATGGATCGGCGATGCCGTTTCCGCACATTCAAGGCGCATTTCGTGAAGTGCTGGTTGCCGATGCAAATCAATGTATCAAGGCTGACGGACTAACCGCCGGAGAGGCCGCAATGGCTGAGCCGTTGGCTGTATGTTTACACGCAACACGTCGTGCCGGTGAAATGATGGGTAAGCGTGTTTTGATAACTGGCAGTGGCCCCATCGGTGCATTGTCGTTGCTTTGCGCGCGTGCGGCGGGCGCCACGGAAATTGTTGTCACAGACCTAACCGATGAAGCGTTGGCATATGCGAATACAATCGGTGCGGACCAAACAATCAATATGATCAAGGAACCCGATGCACTGAAGGAGTATCAGGCGGGGAAGGGTTATTTTGATGTGCTGTATGAGTGTTCAGGCGCTGCTCCTGCTTTAGCTGCCGGCATTGCGGCAATGCGTCCGCGGGGCATTGTAATGCAACTTGGCATGGGCGGCGATATGAATGTTCCTGTGCAAGCGATCACCGCAAAAGAACTCGATCTTCGTGGTTCATTCCGTTTTCATGAGGAATTCGCCATTGCGGTGAAGCTGATGCAACAGGGCCAGGTTGATGTGAAACCACTTATTTCGCACACTTTGCCGTTGGATGATGCCCTGGAAGCGTTTGAAATAGCAGGGGACCGAACAAAGGCAATGAAGGCGCAAATCGCATTCAGTTAGAATTCTGTTTTTGCGCCAACAACTTTTAGTGCAGCGATTGCAACTTCAATATCTTGCTCACCCGAGCCAGAGCCTACTCCAATGCCGCCAACAAGATCGCCTTCAATAATGATAGGCAGACCACCGGGTAGTCCTGTCACGTTACCATTTGTTGCAAGGCCAATATTTGTTCGGACATGTTCAGGAATGTTGGTCGTTGGTCCGCCGATAGATGCAGCGGTTAACGCCTTGGCCAGCGCGCTCTTGCGGCTAAGATATTTTGCCCCATCCATGCGAATCTCGCCGTGTAGTTCGCCGCTTGTATCAACAAGAACAATACACTGATGCTGTCCCATTTCTTCTGCTTTGTTGACCGCAGATTGAAGCATCGCCATTGTTGCACTGTGCGTGAGATGGGATTTCTTGATTGTGTGGTTCATAATATAATTTCTCACATGGCGCGTTGAATTTGTTACCGATAACAATTACACCTGTATGCCAATTATATAAAGGGCAAAAAGATGTCGTTCTATGAAGTGATAGATCCAGTGTTTGGATCTTATGTGCTGGGCAATGCACCGGTGAAACAGTTGGGAACCGGTTTTGACTGGGCTGAGGGTCCAGTTTGGATGGGCGATGCCAATTGCTTGTTGTTTTCCGACATTCCCAATAATCGCATCATGCGCTGGTCACCAGATACTGGTATGTCGATCTATCGGGAACCGGCAAACTACACCAATGGCCACACGCGAGATCTGCAAGGAAGATTGATATCCTGTGAGCACGGCGGCCGCCGTGTCACACGTACGGAACATGACGGATCTATTACCGTAATTGCTGACAGATTCGATGGAAAACGGCTCAACTCGCCCAATGATGTGATTGTTAAATCCGACGGTTCGATTTGGTTCACTGATCCGCATTACGGCATTATGACCAATTATGAAGGCTACAAATCTGAGCAAGAGCTACCTTGCCAAGTCTATCGCGCTGATCCCAAAACGGGTAAAATCTCAGCTATTGTTACCGATATGAACTGTCCCAATGGCTTGGCGTTTTCACAGGATGAAACCAAGCTATATGTGGCTGATACAGGGCGTATTTTTTCGGACGATAAACAGCATATAAAAGTGTATGATATCGGCGCAGATAACAGCGCTTCCAATGGTTCGATATTCCACAAAGTGGATGCGGGGATTTCAGATGGCATCCGCCTTGATTCAGAAGGTAATATCTGGTCTTCGGCCGGCGATGGCGTACATTGCATCAATTCTTCGGGCCGCTTGCTAGGTAAGATATTGGTGCCGGAGGTTGTTTCAAATATTTGTTTTGGTGGACGGGCCAAGCATGTGCTCTACATTACCGCGACAACCAGCATCTATAAGATTTCATTGAACGCAAAAGGTATCCAAACGCCATGACCACTAAACCAAATGTCGGCCTGATCGGCCTTGGAACCATGGGCCGCAATTTGGCACTGAACATTGCCGATAATGGCTTTGATATCGCCGTTTTCAACCGCACGGTTTCACGAGTAAAAGAATTTACTGATAGCGCTGGAAAGTTCGCCGATAAAATAACGGGCACAGAATCGCTTGAAGATTTTGTTGCTGCAATGGCTTCGCCGCGTCAGATCATTTTGATGGTACAGGCGGGACAGGCTGTTGATGATCAGATTGCTGCAATCAAACATCTGTTGGACAAGGACGATATTATTATCGACGCGGGCAATGCCAATTTCGGTGATAGTAACAGGCGTGCAAAAGAAGCCGCTGATGAAGGACGACGTTTTCTGGGTATAGGTGTTTCTGGCGGCGAAGAAGGTGCACGGTTTGGTCCATCGATAATGGGTGGTGGTCCGCGTGATGCGTGGGATCAGGTCGCTCCGGTTTTGGAAGCGATTTCTGCCAAATATCAGGGACAGGCTTGCGCGACCTGGATGGGCGAGGGCGGCGCCGGCCATTTTGTGAAAATGGTCCATAACGGGATTGAATACGCCGATATGCAGATGATTGCCGAGGTCTATGGTATCTTGCGTGATGGCATGGGCATGGACGCGCCAGCGATTTCGGACGTGTTTTCCAAATGGAATGAAGGGCCGCTTAAGTCATATCTGATCGAGATTTCTGCAGAGGTTTCAAAAGTCATTGACGAGAAAGCCGGCATTCCAATTCTTGATGTAATCTTGGATAAAGCAGGCCAAAAAGGTACAGGCAGATGGACTGCAATTGAAGCTCAGCATTTGGCAACACCTGTAACGGCCATTGAAGCTGCGGTTGCAGCGCGCAATATTTCATCTCGCATTGATGAGCGCGCCGATGGAGAGAGTATCTTTGGTGCGGCACCGGGTGCGATCGACCAGAATTCCGTGACAATTGATGCCTTGGAACAGGCGCTACTTGCTGGAAAAATTGCTTGCTATGCGCAGGGTTTCGTAATGCTGGCGCAGGCTTCCGATACTTATGATTGGAAGCTACCAATGCCTGATGTTGCTAAAGTTTGGCGCGAAGGATGTATTATTCGCTCTGCCATGTTGAACGATATGGCAGAAGCGCTTGCAGCATCACCAGGCAAAAACTTGATGTTTGCACCATTCTTTGCAGACAAGTTGAAAGCCTCACATAACGGTCTTCGAGAAGTTGTCGGCCAAGCCGCATTGTCAGGCAACCCAGTGCCAGCATTATCAGCAGGTCTTGCCTATTTCGATATGATGCGTACGGGTCGTTCAACCGCGAATATGATACAGGCTCAACGCGACTTTTTCGGCGCGCATACGTTCCAACGTATTGGCGAAGAGGGCGCACATAACGGTCCATGGAATGGCGTAGATGGTTAAATTGTATTGCCCGGCGCTAATCGCGTTGGGGTGATAATCACGTCGTCAACCTGTTCGCCGCGCACCCTTGCAATCAACGCATCGGCGGCTGATTTGCCCAAGGCTTGCGTGCTGACAACAGTTGTTGTCAGTCGCTGTGGCAGTACAGAGGCCGCTTCCATACTGCCCCAACCGGCGATGCCGATATCGCCCGGAACGCTCATGCCTTGAGATTGGCAGTAGAATATGCCGCCAATGGCCATAGCGTCATCTTGATAGTAAATTGCGTCCAGCTCGCCGCTGCGATTTAAGATGTTCTCGGTGCCGTAAAACCCGGCATAAAACCCTGCGCGATCGTTGAGTATTTCTGATGCGGCAAGACTCGCAGAAGTTGATTTCAATGCAGCGAT
>JBCDFK010000028.1:0-11221 GCA_039178065.1 Pseudomonadota bacterium
ACGGAAAAGTGGATTTCGAAATAAGCATTTTTTTACCCTGGGTGATGCCACCAGCTAGAGATATAAAAAGAGCGAGCTTTTAGGCCCGCTCCGCGACTAAATCTGATTTTTTAAGCAGCTTCTGCTTGCTTTTGTGCAATACGGCGCTTGATAAGGCGAGCGCGCTGAGAAAGCTCAGTTGTTTTTGCTTTCGCCAAAAAGCCATCCAAACCACCACGATGCTCAACTGAGCGAAGTGTCGATGCAGCGACGCGCAAGCGGAATTTTTCGCCCAATACGTCCGACATCAGCGTTACTTGGCAAAGGTTTGGCAAGAAACGGCGGCGTGTTCTATTTTTCGCATGGCTAACATTGTTGCCAGACATTACTGATTTGGTTGTCAGTTCGCATACGCGGGACATGATCGTTACCTCAATTCAATTTCAATTCTCGCTATCAAAGACGATCAAAGCGAAACGGAATGCCCGGCCGCCGACACTGTCAAATAGACATTGCGAGGAGTCGCGCTTCTATAAAGTCGGTTTTTTGAGACGTCAATGGGTTCCATCCAACGAATTACCATATTAAGGGCCAATTTGGCTGCCACACCGCATCCAGGGACACCACCAAGGGTTACATAGATGAAATATACCAAAATATCCGCAATAATGGGGGTAGCAATTGCATGTGGCAGTCTGTTCAATCCACTTGCGGCAGAAGCGGCTCAATATAAAAGCGAATATTCCCTATCAATATTGGGCTTTCCCATTGGTAAAAGTGCATTCGATACAAAAATCGATAAGAACTCCTACACGATCAACGGTTCACTCAAAGCAGCTGGTGTCGCAAAGCTCTTTACACGTACAACCGGCACGTTAACTGCAAAAGGCTCGCTTTCGTCCAATAAAATCACGTCACGCTCATTTGATGTGCGTTACAAAGAAGGCAACAAAAACAAACGCACCACGATTTCATTTTCAAAGGGCAATGTTGCCAAATACGCCAACAGCCCAAAATTGCGTCAGCGTGGCGATTGGGTGGAACTTAAAAAAAGCCATCTGAAAAAAGTTATGGACCCAATGGCAGGTATATTGGTGCCCGCCAAATCGCTGCGCGATGTCTGCAGTAACACCTTGAAGATTTTCGATGGCGCCATGCGCGCAGACTTTCCAATGCGTTACGTGCGCACAAGTCCATTTAGCACGAAGGGCTACAAAGGCGACGCTGTTACCTGCCGAGCCACATTCAAGCCCATTTCCGGCTATGATCGCAAAAAGAGAGATCTGGTTTGGATGCGCGATAAAGGTTCAATGGAAGTCAGTTTCGCCCCAATCGGCAAAACTGGCCTTTATGCGCCTGTCGTTGCGAAAATTCGCACACGCGCTGGCCTTGCAACCATTCGTGCCAAACGCTTTGAGGCATTGACTAAGTAAACGCATTTGCGCAAAGCAAATGAATGAGCAGCCAAGACAAAGCCAAAAAGAATAGAGCCACATTCTTTGGCTTTGCAGCCGTGCTAATGTGGGCTCTTTTGGCACTGTTCACGGCTGAATCCGGTGACATACCGCCATTCCAACTGGCCGCTTTAACATTCTGCATCGGCACACTCGTGGGATTGGTTTGGCTGTTCATTGCAAAGCCGGCGCCAGCGGCTAAACCGATGCCAAAGCACATATTGTTGTTGGGCGGCTTGGGATTATTTGCTTATCACGCGCTCTATTTCGCAGCTTTGCAAAACGCCCCCGCAGCAGAAGCCAGCTTAATTGCCTATCTTTGGCCCCTGCTTATCGTTGTATTTAGTGCCTTACTGCCGGGCGAGAAACTAAGGGCACACCATGTGATAGGCGCTCTACTGGGCTTTTGTGGCGCAGCATTGTTGATCTCAGGCGGTCGAGGATTTCAAATCGATCCAGACGCTGCTTTCGGCTACGGGTTAGCCTTAATTGCTGCATTTACCTGGACTAGCTATTCACTGTTTTCGCGACGTTTGCCCGATTTACCCACGCAAAGTGTCATCGTCTATTGCGCAATTACAACCGCGCTTTCGATAGTCGCCCATTTGCTCTTTGAAGTCACCGTATGGCCAACAACAATTGTCCAATGGGCGGCGATAGCCGGGCTGGGTCTGTTGCCGGTAGGCACTGCATTCTATGTTTGGGACTACGGATTGAAACACGGCGATATTCAAGTCATTGGTGCATCGAGTTATGCGGCCCCTTTGTTTTCGACCATTATATTGATCATCTTTGGAACCACAGACTTCTCATGGCCCATTGCTGCAGCCTGTATCCTGATCACATTGGGCGCGTTGATTGCCGCCAAAAGCTTGTTAGTCAAGAAAAGCAGCTAACCCGCTTGCGGCGAGCGAGGCGTTGGGCGCCAGTCGGGTGCAGCAAGCTCAAACGAAGAAAACTCAAAACCGGGCGCAACAGTACAGCCAACCAGTGTCCAATGGCCCAAGCTGGTCGCGGTTTGCCAACAATTAGCTGGAACCACAATTTGCGGACGTTCACCCATCAATAAATTTGTACCCAAACGATAGGATTGTGCATCATGTCCATTTTGGGAGAGCGAAAGCGCGAGGGGAGCTCCTGCATAATAGTGCCAAACCTCTGATGCATCGCGCACCCGGTGCCAGTGCGACGTCTCGCCTGCCTCAAGCAGGAAATAGATGGCCGTTGAATGGCCGCGAGGCGATTGGCCATTTTCATCACGATAGGTTTCAACAAAGTGGCCACCTTCGGGATGTGGCTGCATTTTCAGTTCTTCGCGGATTTGGCTCGCAGTCATATCATTCATCTTGGCACCTCCTATTCAGGTCGCTATCTGCAAACAGACCCAAACATCAATTGCAACCAAGCTACAAATAGTTTTTGCTAGCCAAAGCGAAGGAAAGTGAACCAGATGCACAACGACATCGTTGAGATGCGTGCTTTTTATCAATCGGCGTTGGGTCAACGCGCAAACCATGCGTTGGCTATGGCATTGATGCGTGTTTGGGCGCCGCTGGCCAATGAGCGCTTGTTGGGCATCGGTTACACCAGGCCATGGCTGGAACGTTTTGAACCCGACGCACAAATTGCGATGTCATTCATGTTGGCGGCGCAAGGTGCCGCTAAATGGCCGAGACAAGGGCCCTCACGCACAGCCTTGGTGTTTGATGAAGAGCTTCCATTGATGGACTCGTCCATCGATCGTGTTCTTGCGATCCACACACTGGAGCACTCTGAAAATCCCCGTGAGACCTTAATGGAGTTTTGGCGGGTACTAGCGCCCAACGGACGCCTTGTTATTGTGGTGCCCAATCGACGCGGCGTTTGGGCACGCGTGGAAACCACGCCCTTTGGCACTGGTAGACCATTTTCTCGCGGTCAGTTGCTCAAATTATTGCGCGAAACCAATTTCACAGCTGCCGCTGAAACCGAAGCTCTATTTTTCCCACCAAGCCGCCGCTTCCTCGCCGTGAAGATGTCGAACCAAATCGAAAGCTTCGGCCTAAAATGCTGGCCTATGTTCGGCGGTGCCATCATTATCGAGGCACAAAAACGAATGTATCAAGGTTTGCCTGTTGCCGCGCGTCAATCTCGGCGGGTCTTTGTGCCCGCGCTTTCACCACAGGGCGCAAACCGAAAATAGGTTTTGCACTCACCATCATTGCAATTGCTGCAAATTTATAGCTTTGCTTTTCCACATAACAGACCTTAAAAAACAGATAGATACTCGAAGCCAATGACACCAAATGGACGGCAAATTGCAAAATAATCCGCAACGCCTTACCGAACTACGCGCCAAAATTGATGCGGTAGATGAGTCTATGCATCATTTACTTATGCAGCGCGCCAGCGTGATTGATGAGCTTATCAAGGTAAAAGGTGCTGCTACCAAAAAAGGTGCCGCATTCTGGCCGGGCCGTGAGGCCAGCATGATGAAAACCATAGCAGAACGCCATTCCGGATCGCTACCCCTGGACATGGTCATCCACATATGGCGCGACATCATCTCCACATTCACCTATCTGCAAGCCAATTACAGCGTTCATTTGAGCAATGAAGGCGATACAGATTTACTGCGCGATATGGCAAGATTTCAGTTCGGGTTTAGTGTTCCGTTTCAAAACCACGCCAATGCGCAAGAGGCACTGAACGCTGCGTCGGAAGCAGGCAATGCTTTGGTTGTATTGGCATTAAAGGGCCAAAACTGTTGGTGGCAACATTTAGATAGCTCCATCGGCTTCGGCATAATGGCGCGTCTGCCGGTGATCAACACCACTTTGCCAAGCTGTGATGCATTCGTCATCGCACCACCAATTTCCGACCCCGTCCCCTACGATATGCGAACCTATGCCGGCACGATCAGCGATAAAAATCAGCTCAATGATTGGACCGGTGGCGAGACAATTGCCATCGAAGCGGACGACAAAGGTCAATACCAGGCACTCATTGCCATTGGCGAAGGTGGATCCGCGCCAAATAGCCTTCTCGACATTCGTGCCGTAGGAGGTTATTTCGCTCCGGTATCAAATTCGGCGTAAGCCCTTTCATTTTGGAATAGAGTAATGAGTTCACAGCCCGATATACGGCCACAACCTCGAGATGGAGTGATGCAAATCCATGCCTATAAACCAGGCAGCGATAAGGCCAATCCAAATGTAAAACTGCATAAGCTCTCATCCAACGAAACGCCGCTTGGAGCAAGTCCAGCTGCGATCGACGCTTATGTCGAGGCTTCGAAGAACCTTGAGATCTATCCAGATGGTTCAGCCACCAAACTGCGCGATGCAATCGCACAGGCGCATGGTCTGAACTCCGATAACATATTGTGTTCAAACGGCTCGGACGAATTGCTCGGCTTACTGGCTAATATCTACTTAAACCCAGGCGATGAGGGTATTTTCACCGAGCATGGCTTTCTGGTCTATAAGATCCAAATTCTAGCCGCTGGCGGAACACCAATTGTAGTGCCAGAAACAGATTTGCGCGCCAGCGTAGACGCCATTCTGGCTGCCGTTACAGAGCGAACCAAAATCGTCTTTCTAGCGAATCCAAATAATCCGACAGGCACTTATGTCAGCGATTCCGAAGTAAGACGCTTGCAAGAAAGCCTGCCCTCGCATGTGCTGTTAGTGATTGATGCCGCCTACGCAGAATATGTGCGCCGCAATGACTATGCGTCAGGTATCGAGCTTGTTTCATCAAACCAAAACGTTGTGATGACCCGCACCTTCTCCAAAATCCATGGCCTTGCTGCTCTTCGTGTCGGTTGGATGTATGCACCCACCCATATCGTAGATGCGGTCAATCGCGTTCGCGGGCCATTTAACGTCAACGCAGCGGCGATTGCGGCAGGCACCGCAGCAATTCAAGATCGCGCTCATATCGATTCTGCGATTGCACACAACGACCAATGGTTGCCGAAACTGACAGAAGCGCTGGAAAAAATTAGACTAATTGTAACGCCGAGCGTTGGCAATTTCATTTTGATCCACTTTCCAACCGATGATGCCGCCAAAAGTGCTTCGGCAGCCAACGACTATCTTATTGAACGCGGCTTTGTGCTGCGCATGGTCAGCGCGTATGGACTACCAAACGCGCTCCGAATGACTGTGGGAGCTGAAGAATCCAATTTAGGCGTCATTGATGCGCTGACTAGTTTTATGAAAAGCGCATAGCCATGCCATTCGACCAACCCATGTTTGACCGTATTGCGCTAATAGGGATCGGCTTGATTGGCTCGTCGCTTTCACACGTTATCCGCCGTGAAAACATCGTCGGAGAAATCGCAGTCTCATCGCGCAGCGAAGCAACACTCAATCGAGCGAGAGAGCTTGGACTAGGCGATAGTTACCATGCCGATGCCGCGCAAGCTGTTGCAGATGCCGACCTTGTTATTGCTTCTGTGCCAGTTGGTGCATCAGGCAGCGTGGCCCAATCAATTGCTCAACATCTAAAATCTGGCGCGATCGTTACCGATGTGGGATCGACAAAGGTTTCCGTTATCTCACAAATGCAACCTGAACTGCCTGACAATGTTCATTTCATTCCCGGGCACCCTATTGCAGGCACGGAATATTCGGGCCCGGACGCCGGCTTTGCAGCACTTTTTGAGGATCGCTGGTGCATTTTAACACCCCCCGATGGCACAGATGAATTGGCTGTCGAAAAGCTGACAGAGTTTTGGAAGGCTTGCGGCTCAAAGGTCGAGCTTATGGAAGCGTCCCATCACGATCAAGTACTTGCGCTGGTGTCTCATCTGCCCCAACTCATAAGCTACAATATCGTTGCAACAGCTTCAGACTTTGAAGACGTTTCCAAGGCAGATGTAATCAAATATTCCGCTTCTGGTTTTCGCGATTTTACGCGCCTTGCCGCGTCCGATCCAACCATGTGGCGCGATGTATGTTTGCATAACAAAGAAGCGGTGCTTGAAATGCTGGCGCGCTTTTCTGAAGATTTATCGTCATTGCGTGCCAATATCCGGCGTGGCGATGGCGAAGCACTCTTCGAACTATTCTCGAAAACGCGATCGGTGCGGCGCTCAATTATCGAGGCCGGCGAAGATGTTGATATTCCAAACTTCGGCCGGACGCCCGTCGCTAACCAAGACTAAATTGGCGGTATCATTCCCAACGGTATCAAGCCCAAACGTGCTTGGCCGCCATCTATAGTTATTTGTAGTTCAATTTCATCGCTATTTTCGCCGGTGCGCGGCTGTCCATTGGCAAATGCCGTCATCAATGGAGCGGCATCAGGCAGGGCCTTGGTCAGGACTGCGAGCACAGCATCGACATCCACGACCCGCAAAGATAAATCACCGCTGAGCAAACCGTCATCTGTAATCGTAGCTGGCCCGGAAACTATGATGCCGCGATCATCATTGAGCAGCAAAGCAACACGCTTAATCATCGCATCTACACCGCGAAGCGACTGCTGCCCTTCAAGGAGTAGGCGCGCGCCATCTGTAACGCGAATATCAAAGTCTCCGCCCAATGGTGGTAAGTTGTTCAATTGATCAAGCTGGCTTTCAAACTCAAAATCGGTTGTGCGCCCGGCAATATCCACATCGCTGCCGGCGACCCGCATAAATAGCTCGAGCGCTGCAGCCTTTAGCAATGGCTGCGACTCAGATTGCCCAATTATGATGTCTTGACCCGAAACCGAGATATTTTGCGGCAATGGTTCGGTTGCCAATATTCGCGCCCGCATTTGCGACCAATCAATCCAGATAGATTGCAAGCCTGAACGCTCAACATTGGCGGGACCATCAAGTTCAACGATCAGATCACGTGGCGCATAAAACTGTGCTGCAGATCGCACCGCACCCGCTTTGAACACTAGTCCCTGCGGCTGGCTTTCAAATGCAAAAGCATCGCAAAATAGCCCGAAACGAAAAGGATAACCCAGAACATCGCGCCCATCGCAGCGAACATCATTGCCCAGAGCCGCTTGCTGCTCAATTGCATCGCCAGCGGCAGTGTCAATCTTGCCGGCAACATAAAACCACCCAGCAGTGATGCCGACGATCAGCATAACAACAAACCCAAACAACAATTGGATTCTGCGTTTGGCATTATAAGCCGGTTTCACATTATTCTCGGACATGGTAGCTCCACTAAACAACAACAGCCAAAAAATCAGGCCGCAGTTATATGAACGATTTATGGGTATTCGGCTATGCGTCATTAATGTGGCGACCAGGCTTTGACTATGTAGAAAAACAACGGGCACGCCTAGCTGGCTATCATCGTTCCTTGTGCATCTATTCATGGGAACATCGAGGCACTCAAGAACGTCCTGGGCTTGTTATGGGCCTTGATCTCGGCGGTGCCTGTGTGGGCTTGGCTTTTAAGATTGCAGAACAAAACCAAGATCAGGTGATGGCATATTTGCGTGAACGCGAGCTCATCACCAATGTTTATCTCGAACGAACCGGCACGCTAAAGCTAAATGATGGGCGATCTATTAAAGCTGTTATTTATGTTGCTGACAGACACCATCAACAATATGCGGGCCGCCTTGATCCTTATGAAGCGGCGGATCATGTCTGCGGCGCAGTGGGCAAAATGGGCCCGAATGAGGACTACGTGCTCAACACCGCAGACCATGTCAAAGAGCTCAGCATACGCGACACTTGGCTCGATGCCGTTGCTACTGAAATCAGGAGCCGCGCGCCCGTAAAGTAGCGATGCGCTTGACAGCATCCGGCCTAAATGGCGGTGGGTTTTCACCATCGGCTATT
Source organism: Pseudomonadota bacterium (assembly GCA_039178065.1). Lineage (GTDB taxonomy): Bacteria > Pseudomonadota > Alphaproteobacteria > Rhizobiales > Rhizobiaceae > Ahrensia. The sequence goes on from JBCDFK010000028.1 coordinate 8,215, forward strand.
TCGAGCAAGAGCTTGTCACAGGCTTCTTCGGTTTTTTCAATTAATTGATTCATGAAATCCTTCTTGGAAAGTCCAGGTTGGATCGGCTCCAAAATCTCGGCCTTAATATGGCCGGGATATCTAATGAATTTCCGTCGCGGCCAAAACACGCCAGCCACATGTGCCACGGGCACCACCGGCACATTACTGTTCGCGTAGATATGATAAATACCAGATTTGTATGCAGGTTCAGCGCCAGCGGGCCGTCTAGTTCCCTCAGGATAGATCACGATTTGACGCCCATCAGCAATAGATTTTTTGACACCCTCATTGATCGATTTCACAGCAACATCCCGGCTTCCGCGATCAATTGGAATCATGTTCATCCGTGCGACATACCATCCGAACAAAGGTATCCACATCAACTCGCGCTTAAGGATGTAAGTTGGGTCAGGCCACCACGGCAAAAATGCAAACGTATCCCAGGCAGACTGGTGTTTGGGCGCAATAATGTAACCACCCTCGGGAAGGTTTTCGAAACCGGAAACCGAATGATGGGTACCACAAATTATCTTCATGAACCAAAGATTGGACTTGGACCAAAATCGCACTATGCCCCAAGCGGTTTTGCGCGGCCCCAAAAAATAGAGCGGCGTAAACACAACCATGTAAACAAAGGTGGTAAAATAGAAAACGAAATTATAGAGCGCCGACCTTATCGCAGTCACAAAAATATCCAGATGTTGATAATCTCAATCTTGCATTGAATGCAGCGCAATTACCTTCCAATTACAAGCCAAATTTTACCAACCTGTTGATAGGCCGGCCGACACCACACCATTCGTCGAATTTGAACGCTTGAAGAAGTGCCGAAAATTTGTCGCGATGAACTTCAGATATTCACTAGACAAAACGCGATACCTGTCCAGCTTTGTGGAAAATGTTTCATTCGCTTGTGGCTGATTGCGAACGACATAAGGAACAATCTCAACGCTACTCATCTGCCGCTTAATTTCCAAAACACTGCGTGGCATATGGTAGTCGTTCGTCACGACAATAATTTTGCTGTAATTTTTGCTCGCTGCCCAGTGGGCAATACCGACGGCATTACCAATTGTATCCATCGCATCCTGGTCTAAATCCACGCAACAATCATAAAGCTCATCATCAACATTCAGCGCATTTTTGAGCGAGCCGTCGCTATTTTGCGGATTAACACCTGAAATCAGAAGGCGTGCGCCGCGTTCCATTTTCAGTAGCTCCACCGCAGGTGCAAGACGTGCAAATCCTCCCGTCAGAACAACTATGCCGTCACCCGATACTGAATCTGGCGTCGTTTCTTGAAAACGCTCAACTTCAGATAGAAAGTAAGCAAAACCACCCAAAAAAAGCAGTCCGCAGAATACAATTGCTGCAATGAGCGGCTTCTTAACGCGGCTTTTGCTTTCACTTCTTCCGCCGGCGGTTGTCATCTTCAACCGCGATCCCACTGAACCATCGCTGTCGGGCGTAAAAGTCATAGAAAATTGATAAACGGGAATTGCGGCCTCCGGTAGGCCAAAACAGTCCGAAATTGCGAAACTTAGAAGTTTCTAACTGCAAACTTGCTCAGTAACTTGGTCTTGATGGATCTGCGCGTCGTTCATCTATCTCAAAAAGTGTGCGTAACACGGTTACTCGCGCTGTGATTGTTGTAATGCACGCAACCAATGCAACAACGAGCAAAACGCCAACTATAGATCGTGCTCCGATTGAAAAATCACCGAACAAAGCCGAGACCTGCTCGCTCTGTACACTGGTTACATTACTGCTGGCCCAGAACTGCACCAAAAGAAAGCAGAATATGGCCCCTGCACCGCCGGCCAAAGCACCACGCAAGCCAATTAAGAAGAAGCGCCTTTGAAATTGATGAGCGATGAAGCCCGAGCGTGCGCCAACAAAATGAAGTACTTCAATGATGATTTGATTGCCGGCCAGCGCGCCTCGGGTCGCAAAAACAACCGTTAGCACCAGCGCTGCCATAACCAATAATAGCACAGCAACACCGACATAAGTTGTTGTACGTGCCATCAGGACAAGCCGCTCCACCCATGCGCGATGGTCATCCAACGAGGCATTGGGAACTTCCGCAACAATCGCAGCACGCATTGCCGCAAAATCAGGTGGAGAGTCTTCGTCAATCGTCACCACAACAAGTCGCGGAACCGGCAATTGGCTTAAATCGAGTTCGGTGCCCAACCATGGCGCGAGCAAGTTTTGCGTTTCAGGCCTTGAGATAACTTGTGCATCCGTCACGCCGTCAAATTCAACAACCATGTCCCTCGCATCTTTCAGCGCGGCTTCAATATCAAAATTTTCGGCTGGACGAATTTGAACAGTGGCTTCTCTCGAAATTTGGCTCTGCCAAGCCGATGCACTTTTATCAATCAATGCAACCGCACCAACGGTCAAACATGCAAGGAATGACATAATTGCCACGACGAGAGACAATGCCTGTCCGGCAATATTGCCAGGCGGAACGATTGGGCTCTGGCTAATCTGTGGAAGTTCGTCCACTCTTTGGCTCATATCGCCATGCGCTTCATCATGGCTATTTTCAGTTGATGTTGTCATATCAGCCGTAAATATCCAATTGTGCATCATTTAAGATCATGCGGCGCGCATCGATCTGTTCCATCAGACCCAAATCGTGTGTAGCCACAACGACAGCTGTGCCAGACCTGTTCAGTTCTAAGAACAGACGAAGAAGACGGCGTGCCATATGCGGGTCAACATTTCCGGTCGGTTCATCAGCAAGCAAAACTTCCGGTTGGTCGATCAGTGCCCGGGCAATCGCTACGCGTTGTTTTTCACCGCCTGACAAGACTGGCGGCAATGCATGCAATTTATCACCCAGACCTACCCATTTCAGTAGATCGACCACATCACTGCGAAAACTTGCTTCATCTTTACCGCGTACGCGCAATGGCAATGCAACATTTTCATAGGTCGTCATATGGTCAAGCAGTCGAAAATCCTGAAACACAAC
>JBCDFK010000029.1:0-11166 GCA_039178065.1 Pseudomonadota bacterium
CTGCGATGTACCAAATTTGTGAGAAAAGTAAGTGAAAACTTTGAAAGCCGTTCATCGTTTTCTTGTTCTCATAGTCTTATACCTATGGACCCCGCTCTCGGCTCAGGCCCAAGACCTGCCATTCTTGGAACTAACCCCGCAAAACGCGCCCTATCGGCTGTCGAATTTTTCCGGGACTTACATCGAAACCGACAAACCTGAAGCTGCCTGGGAAGACAGAATTGTGCTCGCCGATCTCGTGGAGCTGCCTGATTCTGCCTTTGCTCCCGTCACCACCAGGCACATCGGATTCGGATGGTTCGACGCAATTATCCATGTTCGCACGCGACTAAAAAACCCAACGACCGAGGAACAAACATGGGTTCTGGCATTTAATCAAACGGCATGGGGCAGGCGATTGGTTCATCTGGTTATCGATGGACAGGCAATGCCCGCCGAACCCATTCTGGTTTTCCCCGATATTGAGCCTTGGCAAGACCAGGATCGTATGCTGCACACGGAATTTGTGATGCCCGCCATGTCGAGCGGCACCCTTTACGTATCCTATGCTAACGCCTCCTCATCGGCACCAATGACGATCGAATTGCCAGCTGCCTATGAAAACAAACGACTTCTGAAGGAACTCCAGATTTACGTCTTGTTGGGATTGGTGCTGGGCGTAATGGTCTTGACGGTCAGCTTTCTTGGCATTTTGCATCAACATGTCGCCGTCTTTTACGCCCTTTATCTGGGCAGCGCGGTGTTGCATCTTTGCTATGTCATCAACCTGTTCCCTTTTATCAGCGTATTGTCGGAATTTATCTACCCCGTCATGCGTTTTTGGTGGGCCGCTTTTGCCATGGCATCCTATCTGCTGTTTCAAAGGGCATATTTTGGCAAACACCCAAAGATCAAACCAGCATTACGACAGGCTTTGTTGCTGACAGCGATTATTCTTTTGGGTCTTACCTTCGCATATGATCATCTGGGCATGCCCTTTTATTTCGTCATTATTTGGTCGTCGTTCTGCATTGTCTTCATTGCAGCAAATGGTGTCGTTGCGATTATAAAGCGGATCACCGGCCGTTGGTTTTTCGCTGCGGGCTGCTTAATGCTGACGCTGATGGTTGTGCCAATGAACTTTAGTGACTTCCTAACGGCCCACTACACATATGAAGAAGCCGCAACAGTTTTTCTGTATGGTCTCGTCTTTGAAGCAATCGCACTTTCCTGCGCAATGTTTGCGCGCGTGCGAGAGATACGCGGGGAAAAAGAACTCGCACTGGCGGCAGAATTGGAATCGACACAGCAACGACTGTCCATGTCGCGGAAATTGGAAACTGCCGCACACGATATTCAGCAACCGCTTAGATCTTTAAAGCTGCTGATGAGACAAAATGAGGATTCTTTCGAGACTAAAAAAGACATCGGAAGCGCGATAGATTTTTTGGACGAGATTGTACGCGAGCAGCTGATCAACAGCAAAGATGATCATGATGACTTGGATACTTACAAGGAACGAATCGATCTTGGCTTCCTTTTCGAAAATCTTCACACAATGTTCGCTGCCGAAGCGGCGGAAAAGGGGCTGAAGTTTCGATTTGTTCCAACCAATAAGCAAACCACAGAAAATGCTTTTGCACTCATGCGGGCAATGTCAAATCTAGTTTCAAACGCAATTAAAAATACTGATGAAGGCGGTGTTCTGATCGGTTGCCGAAGCCGAAATGGTCGAACATGCGTGGAAATTTATGATACAGGATCTGGACTGAGTCCAAAGCAATTCGATCAACTAAAAGCGCCGTATGAACGGCAAGGTAGTTATGATGGGCAAGGCTTGGGTCTTTCGATCGTCGATCAGCTTTGTCACGAAAATGGATTTGATTTGCGCATTTCATCAGAACCCAATCAGGGCACCCGATTTCAGATATGGTTGCCCGAGCAGAGTGAGCAAACCCAACCAGAAAAAAAAGCTCAGCCCCATAGAAACTAGCGTTATTGGAGGAAGTTTATGTTTCGAAGACCTGCAGCCCCTTGGCGACAAGTGATCCCAAACTTGCAAACCGGCGACCTGATTTTTTTCAAAGGCCATGGCTGGTTCTCTAAGGGGGTCGAATTGTTGACCGGCGGTGTTTGGTCCCATGTAGCAATGGTGATCGAAGCGCAGGATATCTATCCCAATTTACCGAAGGACCAGCTCCTCTTGTGGGAGTCAACCACGTATCCAGGACATGATGTCGATAATAATCCGTCGCACATTGACATGCAGGAAGGGGCCATGCTCGTTGAACTAGAACAACGCCTGAAGCTCTATTTTGTGAACTGGAATTACAAGGTTTTGTCTGCCAGATATTTACATGTGGATCGGACCGAAGAATTCCGGAATGGGATAGCGGAGTTCGTGCGAGATCCCGAAATACGCGCCGCAGAGTATCCTAAGTTTAGTCCGCTGCTGTGGTACTATCTTAGGGAGCGTTACCTGACAGCGCGGACCGACAAAACCTTCTTTTGTAGTGAGTTAGTTGCTGCGACCTATCAGGCTGCAGGTTTACTGCCACCGGATCCCTCTTGCACCAGCTATTGCCCGCGCGATTTTTCCGAGAATGGCTTCGTGCCTCGATTGCTGCGTGCAGAGTTTGGGGAAGAAGTGTTTATGGGACCTGATTCCTGATCAAAGCAGTCTTACCCAACTTAGCTCAGCAATGAATCTAGCCTCCCAAGTTCCATTCCACAGCGTGCGTTTCACGGAGGTAACAGACTGAAAATGGGACCGCGTCACTACAAATACACTGATGCGGATGCGGCTCAATTTGCAGTTTTCTCAAAATTGAGGGGATCACCCCATGTGACCCAATTGGTGTTCACTTCATGATGCACTCATTCAACTTAGGAGCTGGATCATGAAAACAATTCAATTTTATCGTCGGGGATTTATTACGCTTATGGGAGCCGCGCTTATTACAGGCTGTTCGGTATCTGTGCCACCACCAAGCGGCGGCACTCCACCAGGCTTCAATCCGCCACCACCGCCAAGCGGAGGCCCACCCCCCGCACCCGAGCAACCGAGCATCTTTTTGCAGGCTAACTCGTTCTACAGCGGTCGCGATTCTAGCGGCAAGAAAATTCGCGCCTTTGCTTCACGTTCTGGCGAAATTATCCGCGTAGACTCCAAGACCGGACGCAACTTTTCACAGACATATCGTTATAGATCTGGAAACACATATCGATCTGGAAACTATTCAGTGACCGTTACTTCGGCGCGTAGCTTCACTTGGAATGGGCCTTTCGGCAACGTCACGATGAATGACTAAGCGGTGTGTGGCAACCGGTGATGCTTTGCGGCGAGCGGGTTGCCACGCTTCCAACTTACGATGTCGAGGCAAAGATGCGATTGATACAACAGATCATTGCGGCGATTGCGCTTGCAGCACTTATCGCTCCGTTCGCCGTAGCAGAAGAGCAAGCTGACGATGATTTCAGACGGGTAGAAGTATTTCCGCCACTCGCAACGGGCATGGATGTCATGGATATCTTAGCATCCCTGATGGCGGGGTTCCCCGAACAGAATGAACGCGGGCCGAAGATTGAATTGATAATGATAAGCGTCGATGGCGCTGTGCATTTCGATCTGATTGAAAATGGATTTGCCGACGATTCCGTTGCTGGTCAACATCATCGCGGCGTGATTATCCGGAACGCAAATGGCTGGGAGTTGAAACGCTTATCCCACAAGTGGATTTGCGCGCGCGGGGACCTTTCAGCCGAAGGGTTATGCCCCTGATCTGAACTTAAAAAAGTCTTGTCGAAATCTAGGCGTCAATCAATCCGTCGCGCATCGCGCGGACGAGAAGGGTGGCTGTTGAATGTACAGCAAGTTTTCGCATCAGATTTGTACGATGGTTGTCCACCGTTTTTGGACTTATGCCAAGACGTTCGGCTATGCCATTGTTGGACAGGCCGCGCGCAACGGATTGCAGAACTTCCAACTCACGCTTGGAAAGATTTTCGTCATTGTGCGACTGTTTCATCAGTTCTTTTGCGTCGTTGCCTACAACGCTTTTACCGCTCGCAATGTCGCGCAAACCTACACACAATTCTTCAACGCTGCTGGATTTCAAGAAAACCCCGCTTGCGCCCGCATCAATGACTTGTTGCAGCAGTTTCGGCGATGCGCTTCCCGTGACAACCGCAAATTTTGTATCTGGGCTCCATCGGCGCGCCTCGATCAAAACTTCCAAGCCAGACGCGCCCGGCATAACGAGATCAAGAATTGCGCAATCAGGAGCAAGTCGTTTGATTTGGGAAATGGCCTCTATGCCATTTGTAGCGGTGCCGACAACATCGAAGCCAAGCAAGGTTTCGATGGCCGATTGGGTCCCGTTAACCGTCAAAGTGTGATCGTCTGCAATGAATATTGTCGTTGGAATTGGCTTACCCTCCGCTTGCATACCGCGCCCTCTTCCAACGACGCGGCGTCTGGATGTTGGCATGCTTGGCGATATTTTGCCAGATCGGTTTTGTGCAAGCCCAGGATCGAGTTCTTGATATTTCTGAACCTGCTGAAATGGAAACGGTCGGTCGCGTTTTGGATATTTATTTGGATCCAGACCACACGAAGACGATTGAGGATATGCGCGAACAAGTTAGGGTGCAGTTTACGCCCATCGCAACCAAAGTTGCCGATGTCGGCTACACCAATGCAATGGTTTGGCTGCGCCTGAATGTCAAAAACACCGCGTCGGATAACTCAGATTGGCGACTCTATTTCAATGAGAACTTCAAGCAAATTTTCCACATCTATGTCGTCAGCGAAGATGGAACGGTGGAGCATGTATTGGCGCAGGAGCGGGACTCGCCATTTTCCACTCGTCCGGTGGCATACCCAGAAATAGTAGCACCCATGGTTTTGAATAAGGGGGAAAGCGCTACTGTCTATGTACGCTATTGGACCGAGGGCTCTACTTATCTACCGCTGGAAATCCAGAGCGCGGCGATGTTCAGCGAAACGGCCACACGCAGCGCGGCCAAGCAATCAATTTTCTATGGGATGATGATGATCCTAATTCTTGCGGCGTTTCTCGCCAGTTTCGTGATCTGGCATCCCATATTTCCGGCATATATTGCTTATTCCGGCGCTACGCTTTTGTTCCTAATGCATGTAGATGGCGTCGCCTTTCAGTATTTGTGGCCAGGTTTTCCGAATTTTAACAGCTACGCGTCGGTGGTAACCGGCGGCTTCTACGGTGTATTCGGTGCGATTTATGCGCGGATCTTTTTGAATACGAAAAAGCACCATCCAATCATCGACAAGTTCCTGGTCGGCACTGTGATTGTCCTACTGACGATGATGGTCTCTGGCATGGTCGTCGATCCGAGCTTGATTAAGAGGTATATGATCCTCGTGGTGCTGTTTTCGCTTGGGCTGTTCACACTCGCTTCCATACTGGCCGCGCGCCAGCGCTTCAAGCAGGTAAGATTTTATCTCGTGGCATGGCTTGGCGCGACGGTCTCTGCCTTTTTAATGATGCTGCGGCATTGGTTTGGGATTGAGATTTCGCAGGAGTTCCAACACGATTCCATGCGCACGGTGATGATCTTTGATGCGGTGATGATGGGCCTTGCGATTGTTGATCGTTACAGTCAGGTCAGGCAGGATCGACAGAATGCGCTGCACGCAAGCCTTGGGCAGGCACAACGCAATCTCGACATGAGTAACCGTCTACGCAAGCTCGAAGCGCGCTATGATCTGGCGCTTGAAACCAACATCAAACATAAAGAGCATATCGAAAACACGGTTCACGATATCCGCCAGCCACTACATGCGTTGAGGCTGGCTGTGCTGGGCATCATGAATGATAAATCGCCTGATGCAGGTAATGGCTATGCCGATATCTCCGAGAGCTTTAATTATTTAGAGCAGCTGGTCGCCGAGCAACTGCACGACTCCGCAAGCGCTGGCGTGGACACAGGAATATCAGAAATGCAATTGGGTGATGTGCTCGGCAGTATCCATGAGATGTTTTTGCCTGATGCTCTGGAAAAGGGGCTTTCCTTTGACTATGTGCCAACCAGCCTAACGACCGCTATCCAACCACTGACCGTGATGCGCATAATCTCAAACCTTGTGTCAAATGCCATCAAGTATACGCCATCGGGCAAGCTGCTGCTTGGCGTACGCCGTTTCGGCGACGCGTTGCGCATTGAAGTCCATGATACAGGTACGGGCTTGTCCGCTGAAGAGTTCAAGCTGGCGTGTCAACGCGGAGTGCGATTGGAGGCGGGAGCTTCGCCACAAGAAGAAGGTAAGGGGCATGGCCTTGATATTGTCGCGAGTCTTGCCAAACGCAATGGCTACAAAGTGGACCTACTTCGTCGCTCCACGAACGGCACGTCAATTGGATTGACGGTGCCGGTGAGCAGGTAATCTTCGCGCCTTGCAATGATACCGGATTAGGATCGAGTTAAAATTCAAAGTCAAATGTGCTCGCCAATGGATTCCAGGCAAAAGTCTGCCGGAAATACTGAGACGTCGGCCTTTGACGATATTGCCAAGGTCAGCTATGCGGACTTTTCGGACATTGAAGCTAGACACTTCAATTGCTGCTCTGAGCTGCCACGAGACTGTAGTTATAACCATCCAACCGTGCGTAGGCATTTGTGTCGACCAACATGATTAATCTCAGCATGACGATGATTGTTATGTAGCTGGCTCGCTAGTGTAGTCCGCTCTATAAAATGACTGCCAGGGAGCAGATGGTGATGATGAGAGGGATGTCGACTAACAAGGCGATGCAATACAAGTTCATCACGCGTTCAGCACGTTCAATTTCTAAATCGATAAAGCCGACGGATTCTGTTGTGTAGGTCTCAGGAAACTTGCTAACGCTCATTGAGCAGGGAACGAGCAGACCAACACCCAATATCAGTCAGAAGGCACCTGCGATCGCCGAAGCCGAAGTAGTTCAGAACTTACCATGCTCGACATACAGATCAGCGAGAGATTTACCAAGTTCGATCTCATCGCGAATTCGGTTCTCTTTCTGGCCCACAACTTCAGCTTTTTCGAGGACTTCAATCGTGAGCTCTTTGGGTATGACAACAACACCGTCTTCGTCCCCAAATACGTAGTCGCCAGGGTTTATTCTCACCCCTCCAACCGACACCGGACATTCGAAGTCTGCAACCGTGAAACGGCCTACTGCGTCTGCAGGGGAAGTGAACCGGTTGAAAATCGGAAATCCGGATCGTCGAATGAAAGACGTATCTCGAATTCCTCCATCCACAACTGCGCCCACACACCCTCGTTTTGTGGCACCTGCGCTCCAGAGCTCGCCCCAAATTCCTGTAGTTTGGTCTCCGCCGGTATCATACATCGCTACTACGCCCGGGCGCATTTGATCAATTACTTTCGGGCCCAATCGTTTCTTGAAATCCATCTCGGAACATTTGATTCCGATGATGGTAAAGGCAGGACCTGCTACCATGTACCCGACATCTAATGGACGTATTGCCGGATCAAGGAACTGGTGGCGCAACCCATAATCGTCGAGAACATCATTGACTGCTGCCACATAGAGCCGCTTGAAGCGCGCGGCAACCGCGTTGAGTTTTTCGGTGTTCACTTTGAAAGCTCCTCTACCATGCTGGCATTTCTGGAAACCAACCGGGCCGTGCAGAATCAGCAGCCGCGGGATCGAGAAATCGGTCATCAGCCTCACCCGAAGCAGCAAGTCGGGAGTATTGTTCGAGCTTTTTTTCGTCTACAGTGATACCAAGACCAGGCGCTTCTGGAGGTCTAACGACCCCATCAACCGGCACAATGCGCGGTTCCACCGAAATGTCGTCAAGCAAGTGCATGTTCATGTAGTCCGCGCTCAGGCGCATTGACGGCATCGCAGCTGCAGTATGGATCATCGCAGCCCAACCTATGGCAAGCTCAGTCCCCGAATGAGTCCCGATATCCAGCCCAAAGGTTGAGCAAATGCGTTCAAGCTGCAGGGAGGGCTTGATGCCACCCCAATACCAAAGGTCCGAAAGGATTACGTCAACGGCACCCATCCTGTACGCTCCAGCCAATTCTTCGAATTGGGTCACGCACATATTGGTCGCAAGCGGAATCCTGACGTCTTTTCTAACCTCTGCCATTCCAGCAGCACCCCATACTGGGTCTTCAAAGTAATCCAAGTTGAGGGTTTCAAGTTGCCTGCCGATTCGAATTGCGGTTGCGATGCTCCACGACCCTTGCGGGTCGATCCTCAATCCCATGTCCCGACCAAAGGTGTCTCTCAATGCCGTCAGGGTTTCTCGATCCTGTTCTGGGCTGAAATAGCCTCCTTTGACCTTGAGAGATCTGAAACCATAGTGTTCGACGCATCGATGCGCAAAGTCGATCATTTGATCGGCGTTGTGGATCTCGCCTTCACCTTCTTCGTTGGCGTGTCTGTAAAACATGTAACCAGCGACCGGAACCGTATCGCGCACCTTGCCACCAAGCAGCTCGTAAAGAGGCAAGTCAACGATCTTTCCCTGAATATCAAGGCACGCCATTTCGATTGCGGCAATCAGTGGCTCGGGTTTCGTCCAGGGATAATAGTTCCAATTACGAATACGGCGTGCAATTGGCGTCGTTTCCCAGACATTTAAGCCCTGCAGGAGTGGTCGGAAAACATCTATATCCGACGATTTGATACGGGCTGAGACGTCTCCATATCCAACATAGCCATCTTCTGTCGTTAATCTGATTATCGATCGAGCGTAGGATTTCAATGAACCATAGCTTGTCAGGATCGGCGCTTCGATGGGGATGGTAACCGGGAAACATTCAATCTGGGCGATTACCGATTTTCGTCCTTTTAACTCAGTCATGGCACACTTAAACTCACTTCCTTGCTCAGTCCCAGAATCCCTGGCAAATGCAGTCGGGTTGCTGGACTATTGTCTTTCCAACTCTTCTTAGTATGCAGCCTTACTCTCCCAATTCTCTGTCCAATTGATGCATCTCGAAGATTTTAATGAGATGCTGCCTAGGGGTATGCAAGTCGACCAAGGATACTAAGCGTTCAACCTTTTACCAGTGTCTTTGTCGAACAGATGTACCGACGAAACCTCCGGAGCCAATTGGATGGTATCTCCTGGTTTCACGTCGACACGATCGCGGAAATCCGCGACAAGTGACTGAGTTCCTAGTTTCGCGTGTATTTGGGTCTCGGCACCTGTTGGCTCGATTACCACCACTTTCACCTTAATACCATTTCGATCTGGCGTCAGATGTTGGGGACGAACACCATATATTACTTCGCGGCCGTTGTGGGCTGCAGCTGACTGGCTCAGAGGCAATTCTTCTCGGTCGGCGGTTACAAGAGTTGTTTTCTTCCCGCCTCGGACAACGCCTGTTACAAAGTTCATCGAAGGCGAACCAATAAAGCTCGCAACAAAAGTGTTATCAGGCTTGTCGTAGAGATCCAGCGGTGTTCCCATCTGCTCAACAAGGCCATTGCGCATCACAACAATCTTGTCGGCCATTGTCATGGCTTCGATCTGATCGTGGGTGACGTAGATTGTTGTCGTTTTCAAACGTTGATGGAGTTCTTTGATTTCTGTGCGCATTTGTACACGAAGTTTAGCATCCAAATTTGAGAGCGGTTCATCAAACAAAAAGGCCTTCGGATCTCGCACGATAGCGCGGCCCATTGCTACGCGTTGGCGTTGACCTCCGGAGAGTTGTTTTGGAAAGCGTTCGAGCAAATCTTCAAGACCAAGAATGCTGGCGGCATGATTTACCTTTTGGTCAATGACGGATTTGGCAGTGCGCGACAAGCTCAGAGAGAAGCTCATGTTTTTGGCAACACTCATGTGAGGATAAAGTGCATAGCTTTGAAACACCATAGCGATATCGCGCTCTTTTGGCTTAATGTCGTTGACAATCTTGTTGCCGATCACAACCTCACCACTGGTGATATCCTCCAAGCCAGCGATAATCCTCAGGAGCGTGGACTTGCCGCAACCGGAAGGACCCACCAGCACCACAAATTCACCATCGGCAATCTCAACCGAAACACCGTTTATAGCCGTGACAGTACCAAATTTTTTGCGAACTTCGCGAAGAGATACCGAACTCATCAACAGTTTCCTTTTTTGTTTGTTGGCACCGTACTTTGGTGCGCTAAAGCGTAGGCGAAAGTAACATCATTGCAGGTCAAGATCAGTCGATTGCCACAACTGAAAACAGAGCCATTCGACGCGCATCCAATCATTGCTCACCCTTTCAGTGCGCCGCCGGTCAACCCTCGAATCATCAGACGTCCGAAAAAAATGAACACGATGACGATAGGTAGTATGGCGACAACACCCGATGCCAACAAAGGCCCCCAGTCACGCCCGAAGAAGCCGATGTTCTGGTAAACAGCTACTTGAATCGGACGCAAAAGTGGTGAGTCTACCAGAACCGAACCAGAAATGAACTCATTCCAAGCGCCAACGAAAGCGAAAAGGGCTGCTGCTCCAATCGCAGGTTTCATGACAGGCAGAACAACACTGAACAAGATGCGCAGCGGTCCAGCTCCATCCACTGTCGCAGCTTCGTCAAGCTCTTGAGGAACCGTCTCCATAGCCGCTTTCAAAACCCACGCAACAAGCGGCAATGTGTAAGCGACATAAACGATCGGCAAAACCGCAACCGTATCGGTAAGTCCTACCCATGTCGCCAACCTATAAGTCGGCACAATAAGGGCTGCGGCACCGGTCGCCAGAGGTATGCCCGACAAAATAACAAAAAGTACGAGTCCGCGACCGCCGAACCGAAAACGATCCAGGCCATAAGCGGTGATGCTCCCTAGAAGAAGTGCAAATATTACGGTGACCGAAGCGTATACCAAACTGACGCGCAGGGAGAGCCAAAGTCCGTTGCCGAAGACGGTGCTATAGTGCTCGTGCGAGAGCTCACTAGGCAACAAACGCGGCGGATAAACGACCGTTTCAGCGGGACTGGATAATGAAGCAGCAATGCCGAGAATAATTGGAGCAAGGCTCAAAACAAGAGCGAGGAGTATAAACAATAGTGTTACAATGTGACGTGGCTTCAGGCCGTAGTTTCCTAGCATCTCAGTCGGCCTTCCTTGATTGGGTATAGATGACATAAAGACCGACCAGCACCGCATTTACGACGAAAGCAACGATGGCAAGAGTCAC
>JBCDFK010000030.1:0-10858 GCA_039178065.1 Pseudomonadota bacterium
ATATAGGTCACCGCGCCAATTGCTGACACGGAAATACTTCCAACCATAAAAAGTAAACGCCACATAGAATTCTCCTGAACAGAGAATATGCGGACATGCTTATTATCTGGTAACTGCTACATGCTCGATTGCGCACAGTCTTAACGCCAAGCAAATGAAATAGATAAAATTCTATCTATTTTGTACCATACATCCGGTCACCCGCATCGCCGAGACCGGGCACAATGTACCCCATCTCATTCAAATGGCTATCGATCGAGGCGGTCACAATGGGCACGTCTGGATGTGCTTTAGTGAAATTCTCAATGCCTTCGGGGGCCGCAAGCAAACAAACAAAACGAAGGTTTGTAGCACCATGTTGTTTTAGTTTGTCGACAGCCATGATCGCTGAATTGGCCGTCGCCAACATTGGATCAACAACAATCACCAGGCGTTCGTCCAGTGCTTCAGGTGCCTTGAAATAATATTCAACCGCTTCAAGCGTATCGTGGTCGCGATAAAGGCCGACATGCGCCACACGCGCAGATGGAACCAAATCAAGCATACCGTCAAGCAAGCCGTTACCGGCGCGTAATACGGAGGCAAATACCATTTTCTTGCCGGCAAGAATGGGCGAATCCATTTTTTCCAGCGGCGTTTCAATCGCGTCATCCATCATCGGCAATTCGCGGGTCACCTCATAACAAAGCAGCAAGGAAATTTCACGCAATAGATTGCGGAATCCTGCCGTGGATGTGGCAGCTTTGCGCATCTGCGTTAGTTTGTGCTGGACTAGCGGATGAGAAACTACGGTAACGCCGTTCATTGGGAAACTCCTGGAAATACGCCTGAAACACAAACAAACCTTAGTGTGCCACTACCGCTTACGAAAGCCTTTTGGAGCACGTCACGCAACTTTATTTAACAATAGCTGCCTTGTTTCTTCATCGACAAATGCGGCCTTAATCGCCGTTCGCGTAATCTCGCTCAGTTCGGCATCGCTTAGGTCAAATTCTTCAGCGCCGATTTCATATTCGCGGGCAAGCGATGTGTGAAAATGCGGTGGGTCATCCGAATTTAGTGTTACAGGCACACCAGCTGCGCGCAGCGCCATAAAGGGGTGTGCTTCAAAACTCTCAAAGACGTTAAGTGCGATGTTGGAACCCGGACAGCATTCGAGCACAATTTGCTCTTGTGCTAACCGCTCCACCAGCGCCATGTCTTCAATCGCCCGCACGCCGTGCCCAATACGGCTTGGTTTGATGTAGTCAAGCGAGTCGCGCACGGAACTTGCACCAACCAACTCTCCCGCATGTGTGGTGATGCCTAGGCCTGCATCGCGTGCTATATCAAATCCCGCTGCTAGATCTTTGGGATGGTGCATGCGCTCATCACCGCCCATGCCGAAGCCGGTTATCAAGGGATGCGGATTGTCGGCGACATATTTGGCTGCACGTAATACTGATTCAGGACCACCATGACGGAGCCCTGTGGCAATCATTCGTGCCTCAATACCCGTTTTTGCTTTGGCGCGCGCCATGCCTTCCGCTAGGCCGTCAATGTAATCTTGAGGTGCAATTCCAACTGCAATAGCGTGGTCGGTAGAGATAAAGGTCTCAGAATAAATGCAATCAGCGTCAGCCAGCTCGCCTAAATATGTTTCTGCAAGCAACGCATAGTCATCGGCTGTTCGAAATAGCATCGATGCACCATCATAACACTTCAAAAATTCGGTGAAGTTACTCCAGACAAATGCATCATTTTTAATGATGTCAGATACGTCAACATTGTATTTGCGCGCTTGAGCCTGCACCAATGCGGGACTGGCAGCACCTTCAATATGACAATGAATTTCAGCCTTCACGACCATTTTGCGTCATCCTTGGGTTTCTCATCTCAAATCATATTTACTTTGATTATGTGCGGCAACTTGCACAAGGTCATATTTTTCCGGCATAGGCTATGCTGCGGGAATTGAAAACCTGAGGATTAACCCATGTCCACAGCGCGCACCGGTATTGGTGAAGATATGAAGCAGTCATTCGGCTTTGAAAATGTCGAAGACGGCCAAAAACAAGACAAGGTGGATGATGTGTTCCACCATGTGGCCAAGCGCTATGATTTGATGAATGATTTTATGTCGGTGGGTATCCATCGCGCGTGGAAACAGGCCATGGTCGCACAGCTCAATCCGCCGAAGCGCGGCGACTGGCGATCATTGGACGTTGCGGGCGGTACTGGCGATATTGCTTTTAAGATCGTTGAGGCTTCAAACCGCAATGTTCACACCACAGTGCTTGATATTAACGGCTCAATGCTCGAGGTAGGGCGCGAACGTGCGGAGAAAAATGGGCTGATCGACAATTTGACATTTGTTGAAGCTAATGCCGAGCAATTGCCATTCGATGATAGCAGTTTTGATGCCTACACCATCGCATTTGGTATCCGCAATGTGCCGGATATTAACAAAGCCCTGATCGAGGCGCGGCGCGTGCTGAAGCGCGGTGGCCGATTTATGTGTCTTGAATTTTCTGAGGTGGATGTACCGCTTCTCGAGCAATTCTATGAGGCCTGGTCGTTCAATGTCATTCCACCCGTCGGAAAAATGGTTACCGGCGATGCACAACCCTATCAATATCTGGTTGAATCGATCCGCAAGTTTCCGAACCAAAAAGACTTCGCTGCTATGATTGAACAGGCGGGGTTTGAACGCGTGACCTATCGCAATTACACGGGCGGCATTGCATCGTTACACTCTGGATGGAAACTCTGAATTGGCATCTGTTTTTGCAACATTGCGCCTTGTAAAGGCCGGATGGGTGCTAGCGCGAGAAGGTGTCGTTGCTGCGATGCCGCGCGAAGGGCTTAGCGGTCCTGCGCTCACTGCTCACAAGATCGCTTCGGCAATTTCACGCCGTCGGGCAGGCAAACGCAGTAATGTCGAACGTATGAACCGCGCCATAGCGCGGCTTGGACCATCCTATGCAAAGCTTGGTCAGTTTTTGGCGACCCGTCCTGATATTATCGGCCTCGATATGGCGATTGATCTCGCAAACTTGCAGGACCGGATGGAAGAATTCCCCACATCGCAAGCCATCCGGCGGATTGAAGATTCGCTCGGCGCAAAGGTCGACACATTCTTCACTGAATTAGAAGCACCCATCGCTGCTGCTTCCATCGCACAGGTTCATAGCGCTTATGTTACAAATGATGATGGGGGTAAGAAGAAAGTTGCGGTAAAGGTTATACGCCCCGGCGTAAGAGCGCGCTTTCAACGAGACCTTGATACGTTTTTCATGTTCGCGAGCCTGCAAGAAAAGTTTTTTCCAGCGACGCGCCGCTTGCGTCCAACGGCCATAGCCAAAACACTCGCCCAATCGACCCGAATTGAAATGGATCTGAGACTTGAAGCCGCAGCGCTCTCGGAGATTGGTGAGAACACCAAAGACGATCCGGACTTTTCTGTGCCAAAGGTTGACTGGGTGCGTACGGGTCGCAACGTCCTTACAATGGAATGGGTGGACGGCATTAAGATGACCGACACCGATGCGCTTATTGCAGCGGGTCATGACCCGAAACAGCTTGCGATTAATGTCATTCAGGCCTTTTTGAAACATGCTATGCGCGATGGATTTTTCCACGCTGACATGCATCCCGGCAATCTGTTCGTTGATCCCAAAGGCGTGATTGTCGCGGTCGATATGGGTATCGCCGGCCGAATTGGGATGAAGGAACGCCGGTTCTTAGCTGAAATCCTGTTCGGTTTTATCAGGCGTGACTATAAGCGCATCGCAGAAGTCCATTTTGAAGCAGGCTATGTGCCAGCCCATCATGATGTGGATGCATTTGCTCAAGCCCTACGCGCTGTTGGAGAGCCCATTCATGACCAGCCAGCTGAAACTATTTCAATGGGCAATCTGCTGACGTTGCTTTTCGATGTGACTGAGATTTTCGACATGCAAACACGGCCAGAATTGCTTTTATTGCAAAAGACCATGGTGGTGGTTGAGGGCAATGCACGCATGCTCGATCCGCAGTTCAACATGTGGGAAGCGGCGCAACCAGTGGTCAATGATTGGGTTCGCCAGAACCTTGGACCAGCTGCAATAGCGCGCGATGCCAACGATGGCTTGAAAGCCGGATTGCGCCTTTTAAAAGCAGTACCCACGCTTGCAGAACGGACAGAGCAATTGGTTCAAGATGTGGGCGATATGACAGAAAATGGCATGAGGTTGGACCCTGCGACCGTTAAAGCCATTGGTAAGGCTGAAGCCTATGAAAGTCGTTGGGGACGTCGTGCCCTATGGGTCATTGCTATCGCATTGGTCTATGCGGTATTGGCACTCGCCTAGTTCATTTTGATATCAATGATTGCATTTTTTGACTGAATATGATTGCATTGCAATCATGGCTTCAATTACAATTCGCAATCTAGACCCCAGGATAAAAGAAGCGCTGCGTCAGCGCGCTGCGGCCAATGGTCGTTCAATGGAAGAGGAAGCACGGAATAATTTTGCTGAGATGGCCTCATTTGTCGGTTCAGAGCCGGTGCTTTCACCCACCAAGATTCAAAGTTCAAACTCTAGCCAACAATTATTGGCCGGCAAGAATATATGTCTGATTATTGGTGGCGGCATAGCGGCCTATAAGTGTCTTGATCTAATTCGGCGCCTGCGCGAGCGCGGTGCTGCTGTACGTCCCATCATGACAACGGCCGCGACTGAATTTGTTACAGAACTTTCGGTTGGAGCCCTGGCTGCCGACAAGGTATTCACGGCACTATTTGACAGGCAGGCGGAGCATGATGTCGGGCATATTCGTCTTTCGCGTGAAGCCGACCTACTGGTTGTTGCCCCCGCGACCGCGGACCTAATTGGAAAAATGGCCAATGGCCTTGCCAATGATTTAGCGTCAACAGTGTTGATGGCAACTGACAAACCCGTTCTGGTTGCGCCTGCTATGAACCCGAAAATGTGGGAGCATCCAGCGACGCAACGCAATGTTCAAACACTGCACGGCGACGGCATTCATTTCATCGGGCCCAATGCAGGTGAAATGGCAGAAAGTGGTGAGGCCGGCTTTGGCCGGATGGCTGAGCCTTTAGAAATTGTCGGTGCTGTCGAACGATTGTTGGACACGCGTCCAAAGCCTCTTAAGGGCAAAAAGATCGTCATGACATCTGGCCCGACCCATGAGCCAATTGATCCGGTGCGCTATATTGCCAATCGTTCGTCGGGCAAACAAGGACACGCGATTGCAGTTGCGCTTGCGGACTTGGGCGCAGAAGTTCATCTGGTTACGGGTCCCACCAATTTGCCTGATCCATCAGGCGTGGCGGTGATTGATGTTCGAACCGCAGAAGAAATGCACGATGTGGTTCACCAATTGATGCCAGCTGATGCCGCGATTTTTGTTGCAGCGGTTGCCGATTATCGAGCAGCCAACACCTCAGAGGAAAAAATCAAAAAGGATAAGGGCGGCATAAATGCGATCGAGCTGGAAGAGAATCCAGACATTCTTGCCTCCATTGGCAAACATAAATCAAAGCGCCCTCCTCTGGTCATTGGTTTTGCGGCCGAGACTCAGAAGCTTCGTGACCACGCGAAATCAAAACTAAAACGTAAGGGAGCGGATTTCATTGTCGCCAATGACGTATCGCCCGATACGGGTATTGGTGGTGTAGGCGGTGTGATGGGCGGCGACAGGAACCGCGTCACATTGATTTCCAAAAGTGGTGCCGAAGCATGGCCCGAAATGACGAAGGACGAAGTAGCCAAGAAGCTGGCTAATCTTGTTGCAGAACATTTAGCGACAGTTGAAACCTAAGCGGCAGCCGAAGCGATTGATGGTATGAAAGGGCTAATATCGACCCGCCCATCTGCGATGATAACTTGAGAATTTGCAGGGACCGATGTCCAATCCCGATCAGGGTGGTCAAATGGCTCTGACACCAGGCAGATGCTCTTATCCTTACTGCATTGCGCAAAATAGAGGCTCGGCGGATTATCATCCGTAGCATAGCGGACTGCTTGCATTTCACGCCCATCACTGCAACACGCCGTAAATCGAACAAGTGTTGCTACGTTCTTTTCTTCGGCATGCTGAACAACAAGATCTATCATTTTTTTGAACGCCCCTATTGGGTCGTCTTCAAGGCCAAGCTCAATCGCCAGCAAGAACATCAACTCTGAATCTGTAACGCCTTGCCGCAATGCATACAGATCATCGCTCAATTGTGATTCCAAACCGCGCCGAAGCTTATCAAAGTTTGAGATTTGGCCATTGTGCATAAATGACCAATTTTTATATGCAAATGGATGGCAATTATCGCGGTTGGTGCCGCCGCCCGTAGAGGCGCGAACATGCGCCATAAACAGCGGAGAACGGATTTGTTTGGCAAGTGATTGAAGATTGGTGTCAGCCCAAGCCGGCAAAATATCGCGATAGATCCCTGGCTCGCTTCTCTCCCCATACCAGGCCAAGCCAAATCCATCGCCATTGATCGCCGTTTTGGCTTCTGACGCCATATGCGATTGCTCTATGAGCGAATGCGCAGGCGAAAGGATCATGTCTTCCAAGAATATTGCCGGCCCAGTATAGGCAGCCCAACGGCACATAATGTATCCTTAGCTCGAATGGTTTTGGCGGTTGTGCATCCGATTATAGAGTTTTGTAATGATGCGGCTAGCGGTGGTTTCAAACAAAAATGGCAATATCGCATGTATCAGCGCCGCTAATCCAGCGAGCAGCAACCAACCGGCAAAACTAAATGCAAAACGTGCATGGCCGAAATAGCTCTCTCCCACTGTTGCAGGATGTGCATTAAAGAGGCGTGCGATTGCTTGGGTCATGATTTGGCCTTTCTATTGGATCTAGGATGATCATCTCATAGCAACGGGCCAACACGATCCCGTTTTTCTTGCGCTATTGCTATTTTTTGGGATAGTATCCCTTTCATGATAAATATTGATGAATTTGATCGCGCAATCCTTTTGCAGTTGCAAATGAATGCAAACCTGTCCATGGATGAACTCGCGGAGCGCGTACATCTTTCTCGCAATGCTGTATGGCGTCGTATCAAAATTTTGACTGACAATGGCGTTATCATGCGCAATGTCGCACTGGTTGATCCCGAGAAGGTGGGGTGCGAGCTTACGGCACTGGTATTTGTGCGAACATCACATCATGAGAAGGATTGGCTCGAAAAGTTTCGCACAGCTGTCGGTAGAATTGCCCACATTGTGGAAGCATATCGCATGTCTGGCGATTTAGATTATATGCTAAAGGTGCGTGTAAGCGACATGAAAGCTTATGATCGATTTTATCAGCGACTCATTGGATTTGTACCTTTGTCGGATGTATCTGCTTCATTTGTCATGGAAGAAATTAAAGACAGCCATGCGGTGCCGCTCGACCCGCTCTAGGCATCCAATATTGCGCTCCTTGCACTCTGGTTCAACGCGCCTATTTATGTGGAAAGGAGAAACGCATCATGTCTATCAGACCGATAAAGCAAATTTCCGCCGCGCAACCAACCATGGAAGGCGCAGGCGTTCATCTGAGTCGCGCATTCGGGTTTGGCGATCCAACCCTTGCCGATCCATTCTTGTTGTTTGATGATTTTCGTAACGACGAACCCGCACATTATGAAAAGGGATTTCCTTGGCATCCGCATCGCGGCATTGAGACCATTACCTATGTATTAGCAGGCTCTGTCGACCATGCTGATAGCCTGGGCAATGCGGGTTCACTGGGTCCAGGCTCGGTGCAATGGATGACCGCTGGTTCGGGCATTTTACATCAGGAAATGCCCAAGGGCGATCAATCAGGTAAGATGCATGGCTTCCAGCTTTGGGCCAACTTACCATCGGATTTGAAGATGACCTCACCGCGCTATCAAGACATAACCGGTAGTGATATACCCGAAATCATTGATGATGATGGAACCATTGTTCGGATTGTCGTGGGTGAGTTTTGGGGCAAAAAGGGTCCGGTCGATGGCGTTGCGGCAGAACCGCAATATCTGGATATCACCGTCCCGGCCGGCAAAAAGAAAGTGTTCAAAATAGACACTTATAAATCAGCCTTTGCCTATATCTTTGAAGGTGATGGTACGTTTCGTGATGCGTCTAAGCCGTTTGGTGTGTTGGTTGAAAAAGAAGTTGCTGGCAACGAAATTCATTTGCGCGATAGAACCGGCGACCGCACATTGGTGGTGTTTGATAAGGGCGACGAAGTTGTCGTTCAAGCGGGTGAGAAAGGTATCCGGTTCCTTTTGATATCGGGCAAACCCATTCAAGAGCCAGTCGCATGGCACGGCCCGATTGTGATGAACACGCAGCAAGAATTGCAGCAAGCCTTTAATGAACTGCGTGGTGGAAACTTTATCAAGGAAAGCGCCGCGTCATAAAAAAGCCCGGCTCAACGGCCGGGCTAAACTTGCTTTGCAGTGCGTCATCAGCCTTTCGGCAATGGCGATGTTCTCAAATATGGGAAATGCGTTGTGAAGTCGCCAAATTTGGCTTGCGCATCTTCATTGGAAACCGTTGCCGGGATCACAACATCATCTCCAACATTCCAGTTTGCCGGCGTTGCGACGGTGTGTTTTGCGGCGGTTTGCAAAGCGTCGAGTGCGCGAAGGACTTCTGCAAAATTTCGACCGACATTCATTGGGTATGTCATCGAAAGCTTAACGGTTTTGTCCGGTCCGATGATGAATACAACACGCACTGTTGCAGTGTCATTGGGTGTTCGGCCATCTGGCAGATAGGCTTCAGATGGCAACATTCCAAATGCCTTCGATAGCTTCAGCTCGATATCCGCAATAATTGGAAAGTCGGCTTCGGTCTTTGCAAATGCTTCGATGTCGTCTTTCCACTTTTTGTGATCTTCAACGCCATCGACGGAGATGCCGAGAACTTTCGTGTCGCGCTTTTTCCATTCGTCAGCCAATTGAGCAACGGCACCAAACTCGGTGGTGCAAACCGGTGTGAAATCCTTTGGGTGAGAAAACAAAATCGCCCAGTGGTCACCAATATAGTCATGCAATGAAATTACACCCTTATCAGTTTCGACCTTCAGATCTGGAATAGTGTCATTGATGCGGAGACCCATAGCAATGTCCTTTCAACATTATCATATTCGAGGCACCTATATAGTGATAACCAGGCGACTGTTCTAGTCATCAAAGTGCGTTATCGCGTCCAAACTGGAAATAGATTTCGCAAATCTGTGCTCTCCGTAAAACTCAAAAATACCAATCAAAAGTCGAGAATTAAAAATATCCTTGATTAGTTAGACATCATACTATAATGGTTAGATATCTAACTAATGGAGAAGATGATGAATCGCAGAAAATTTTTGACACTTGTAGGCGGCGGCATCGTTATCGCCGCTGGTGGGGGCTATGCCGCTACACGCACACCAACCAAAGCCCTTGAGCCATGGGGGCAGGCTGGCACTTATACAGACACACGGCTGAATGCGCTGTCATATGCCATTCTTGCGCCCAATCCACACAATCGTCAGCCATGGACCATAGAATTGGTTGGTGGCGACACGGTTTTGATTGGCTTTGATGAAAACCGGCAACTACCGCATACCGATCCTTTTGACCGTCAGCTCACCATCGGCATGGGATGTTTTTTGGAATTGCTGGTCATGGCAGCAAATGCTTCCGGGTATGATGTAGATCTTGAGTTGTTTCCCGAAGGCGTGGATGACAAAGAAATATCCGGCAGGCTCGTTGCCATTGCGCGCTTCATTAAGAGCGATGCCATAGTTGCGGACCCATTGTTTGCCCATGTTCTTGAGCGTCGCTCGACAAAGGAAAGCCATGACATGGCCAAACCAGTACCTGTGAGCGCGCTGGAAACACTTATCGCAGCGGGTCAAAACAATACTCAAATGGGTGGCACTGTCGCTGAAGAGGAATTGGCATATTGGCGTCAAGCGACCATTGAGGCCATGGAAATTGAGCTCGATACACCACGCACTTACAAGGAAAGTGTGGACTTATTTCGAATTGGTAAATCGGAAATCAACGCAAATCCAGACGGAATTGAATTGCCGGGCCTGATGATGGATGTGATGGGCGCAACCGGCTTGATGAGCCGCGAAGCGGCGTTGGATCCAGAATCAATTGCTTTCACATCTGGCAAGGAGGTGACGCTGGCGCCGATGAAAACATCGATGGGATTTTTGTGGATGACAACGCCGGATAATAGTCGTCTCAGCCAAATTGCTGCCGGACGAGATTGGGTTCGCGCTAATTTGGCAGCTACTTCTATCGGTCTTGCCTACCACCCTAACAGCCAATGCCTACAAGAATATGCTGAGATGCAGAAGCACTATGATGATGTGCATTCTAGGCTTGCGCCCAATGGTGGAACCGTTCAAATGCTGATACGTATTGGTTATTGTGCAAAGGTTGGTCCAACCCCGCGTTGGCCGCTGGAATCTCGAATTGTAGGGGCAAAAACTGGATAAGGCATCTCAGAACCTAACTGACGTATTCGCCTTCTTTAATGAGATTGGCATTATTTCGCAGCTCTCCTCAGCACAGCTTCAAAAAGTTTTGCCGGACGGGCTGCATCCTTCCCATTTTGCAATTTTGAACCATCTGATGCGATTGGGCGATGGAAAAACCCCCGCCTCCATGGCGTCGGCTTTTCAGATTACCAAAGCAACCATGACCCATTCGCTCGGCGTACTTTCAAAAAATGATTATATTAGCATTGAGGCCAATGCGAATGATGGTCGTTCCAAATTGGTATTCATCACTGACAAGGGACGCGCATGTCGGGATCAATCCATTCAACGGATTGCTGCAATGATAGGCCAAAATTTTTCAGACACGCAGCTTGAGCAAATGCAAAAG
>JBCDFK010000031.1:0-10825 GCA_039178065.1 Pseudomonadota bacterium
GCACGTATCGGCGCGAGTGTTCAGCTATAGTGCTTTGTCGACCTAGCAACCGCTGATAAATGTCTATCCTTTGGCGGCTCTCGAATTCAACACCTCACCCATTCAGCAACCCAAGCACCAGCTTTTGCACATTGCCGCCTTCGCTCATCTCTTTGCGTTCAAAGGCTGCTGTCTGGCGTGTATAGGCATCAAAGGCCGTTTTTACCTTGGCCAACACCGCGGCGCGGAGTTGATTGCAATTTGAGTCATCTGTCTGGGTTGTCAGGCCAACTGTTTCATTGATGATGACTCGCGTCATATTGCGGATCATTTCGCCATGTTGCAGTTCATGGGCTCTGATACCTTCGTAAAATGCATTCCATCGTGCACTCATCGTGGCGGGTAGTTTTTGCGCAGGCTTGGGTAGTTCATAGTTAATTTTTAAAAAGGGCAGGGCGGAAGCCAATATGCACCCAGCACCCTTACGTTGATAATCGCGCCGCCATTTGAGATCCCAAGTTGTAATGGCGATGGTGCGGCGGTTGTCTTTAATGATCGGGCCTCTTTCGCCAATGGATTCATACAGCGCGATGGGGGTGGTTCCTTCGACCTTGTAGTGTTTTTCGGAGACTGTCGCTTGCCAGTCGGCACTATGTGCAAGGTTTGAGAGCGACATGAACAGCACGAAGGTCGCTAGTCTTCTTGCCATTGTTTGATTGCTCCTGTTTGCGCTCAGCTTCGTTTGGCGCCGATCCATTTTATCGTGCCACGCACGCCATCGATAATGGCGTAGATGATCCACAAGCCGATGAACATGCCAAGGGCGTAGATTATTGTACTTAGCAATACAATTCCATCCCTTTCGGCAAATGGGTAGTAGTTGAAAGCAACCACCATATAGATGGTTCCTAACAGTGCCAGAACCGCGTTTGGGAGAGGTAGGAAGAATTTCGGCACGATGACCGATATTGGTATGAGCAATTCCTTGGCTTATTCGCCTGCCGGCATTGAAGGCCCTTGCCGACCCCAGTCGTTGCGCTTGAATTTCGACTTCACCCAACCAAGTGACCGAACGAGCAGATAGAAGATGAGAAAAGCAAGGGGCGATATGAAAATCGCAATTACGAGGTGAGGTCTCTGAGGCGGATTATCAGCCAAACTCGCGAAGAAAATAAATGCAGCAGTTAAAGCAAGTGCAATCAACCAATTGGAAAAATTGGTGAAAAACCTTGCGATGATGGCCAGCACGACAAGTATCAATATCATACGTGTTCCCCTTTCACGGTGCCCTTAGGGTAACGCAGAAAGGTTGATGCAGCGCTAATGGGGCGTTAGCGCTCTGTTCATCATCGTCCCGGCCTGCCCGACTTGGTGGGGCGTTTGCTGGCCTTGCGTGCATCGCTGGGATCTTCATAAGACCCGGCGCCGATCCTATGGCGCTTGATGGGTGCGGCATCATTCCCATGTGCTGCACCATCGGATGACAGGCCCTTGTTGGCGTCCTCGGTCCAAGTCTTGCGCGGTTCACTCCAACCTTTCGGCGTTGCGGGTTTTTCGGTGCGGCCAACGGTCATTTCATCAAGCGTGTTTTTGCGGAATCCGCTTTTTTGCTCGCCCTTCTGGTTCTTGGTGGGCTTGCCTTTTGCTTTGTCCTTGCGTGCTTGCTGGGTGTTTTCTATGCCGGTATCGCGCGCCAGTGGATCGTCCATAACCGCTAGTTCGGTCTCTTTTAGGCGCTTAATTTCATCGCGTAGGCGCGCCGCTTTTTCAAAGTCGAGATCCGCTGCCGCATCGCGCATTTCGCCTTCCAAGGCTTTCAGATGCGCGGCGAGATTGTTGCCAACCAGTGCACCAGCATCATCGCTGCCGGTGATGGATTTGATATCGGCAGTAACGTGATCCTTTTCGTAAACCGAGTCCAGAATATCGGCGATGTTGGCCTTGACCGATTGCGGCGTAATGCCATTGGCCTCGTTGTAAGCGACCTGTTTCTCGCGTCGTCTGGTGGTCTCGGAGATCGCCCGTTTCATAGAGCCGGTTTCTTGATCCGCATACAAAATGACCTTGCCGTCTACATTTCGGGCGGCGCGGCCAATGGTTTGCACCAATGATGTTTCAGAGCGCAAGAAGCCTTCCTTGTCTGCATCCAAAATCGCAACGAAACCGCATTCAGGAATGTCGAGGCCCTCGCGTAGCAAGTTGATGCCGACGAGCACATCAAAGGCGCCCAGGCGCAAATCACGGATAATTTCAATGCGCTCCAGCGTATCGATATCAGAATGCATGTAGCGCACACGAATGCCTTGTTCATGCAGATATTCGGTCAAATCTTCCGCCATGCGCTTGGTAAGCACGGTGCACAACGTACGGTATCCCGCCTTTGCGGTTTCGCGAATTTCGCCAACCACATCATCCACTTGATCTTTGGCAGGTCGAATCTCAACTGGCGGATCAATAAGGCCAGTTGGGCGGATCACTTGTTCCGCAAAAACACCACCCGATTGCTCCAGCTCCCATGCGGCGGGGGTGGCAGAAACCGCAATGGTTTGCGGGCGCATCGCGTCCCATTCTTCAAAGCGCAGAGGTCTGTTGTCGAGACATGAAGGTAAGCGGAAGCCATATTCGGCAAGGGTTGCTTTGCGGCGGAAGTCGCCTTTGTACATTGCACCGATTTGCGGAATGGTGACGTGGCTCTCGTCTAGAAATACGATCGCATTATCCGGAATATACTCGAACAATGTGGGCGGTGGCTCGCCCGGCTTCCGGCCTGTGAGGTAGCGCGAATAGTTTTCAATTCCCTGACAGGAACCCGTCGCGGCCAGCATTTCAAGATCATATTGCGTGCGTTGCTCTAATCGCTGCGCCTCAAGCAGGCGGCCAGCAGCATTGAGTTCCTCAAGACGATGCTTGAGCTCGGTTTTGATACTTTCTTGCGCCTGATTGAGTGTCGGGCGAGGGGTGACATAGTGCGAGTTGGCATAGATTTTGACAGTTTTTAGTTCGCCGCGCTTCTTGCCGGTGAGCGGATCAAATTCAGTTATGTTTTCGATCTCATCGCCAAACATCGAAATCCGCCATGCCGCATCTTCCAAATGGGCAGGGAACAATTCAATCGTGTCGCCGCGCACCCTGAAAGAGCCGCGGACAAAGTTAATGTCCTGTCGCTTATATTGTTGAGCGACCAGATCGGCGAGCAATTGCCGTTGGTCGATACGGTCACCAACCGACATTTGGAATGTCATGGCAGTGTATGTTTCAACCGAACCGATACCATAGATGCAAGACACCGATGCCACGATGATACAATCATCTCGCTCAAGCAGCGCGCGCGTCGCCGAGTGGCGCATGCGGTCAATTTGCTCGTTGATGGTACTTTCTTTTTCGATGAAAGTGTCCGTCCGTGGCACATAGGCTTCAGGTTGATAATAATCGTAATAGGAAACGAAATACTCCACCGCATTATTCGGAAAGAAGCTTTTCATCTCTCCATATAACTGTGCTGCCAGTGTTTTGTTCGGCGCGAGTATAAGCGCTGGCCGCTGCGTCTCTTCAATCACTTTGGCCATGGTGAAGGTTTTACCCGAACCAGTTACGCCCAGAAGCGTCTGGGTTCGATCTTCATCTTGAAGACCAGCAACCAGATCTTTAATCGCGATAGGTTGGTCGCCCGCCGACTGAAAATCTGTTTCCATTTTTATTTCGATACCGCCTTCAGACTTTTCTGGTCGGGCGGGGCGGTGCGGCGTCCATTGAACGCCATCCTTGAACAGTGGATTACCCGAATCGATGAGGCTTTTGAGCGCTTCCACCGTGGCTGTAACGCCGGTCGTCGATGCGAGCTTGTCGGCATCCTCTAATGAAACGTCGAGGCCTGCAACGGGGTTGAGCCCCGCTGCGGCTCGTTTCTTCGGATCGTTGGTGCCGCCAATGGATGTTCCACCACCGGTGCGTTTATCGCCGACGATGTCATCGGTTTTGGCTTGTTTGGCTGCTTCGCGCTCAACTTTACGCCGGTGTTTACCGGCTTTGGAACGAATTTCACGTGTTTCTTCGTTGCGTTGGTCGCGCGCGGCGTCTTCTTCGAGCTGTTTGACCCAATCGGCAACGGAATCGCCAGATACCGGCGCGCCGTCGAAGTCGGCCTGTGGCATCTCGCCAAGGCCAGATGGTTCAGCGGGGAGATTTGCCTCGTCAATCTTTGTTGGATTGCCGGTCTTTTTGGGTGGTCGTTTTGCCATGCTGACAATATGGGAAAATGCCGTGACAAAGGAAAGGGGAATGAGCCGATTTATTGAGTTGCTCCTGACAAGGTTATGTCAGGAGGTGACAATATTTGTCAGCTTCATTGTGAATTACATCGGACCAGCGCCACCTAACCCCGCCTTTTCTGAAATGAGGCATCGGGTGTGCCGACAAAGCAGGCAAGCACATGGGGGTAGGTGTCGGTGACCACATAGCCATAGACACCGTCTTGGACCATGCCGTTGCAGGCATCTAAATCGCCTGAGCCTTTAACATATTCCCAATCATCAATGAATGTCCCATCGTAGCTGCCGCCGGGACCGCCACTGCGTGTACCTGATTTTAACTGATAGCTTGCGCGGGCTTTTCTGATCTCGCCACCATCGTCGATATAGCTGCCGAAAATCGGAAAGCCATCTGCTGCAAAGCCAATTATTGGCGAGGCCTGGGTTGGGCTTGTCTGTTCAAACAACGCCATGGGGTTGCCATGATAGTGATAAGTGCCATCTGGCTGAGTGTGGGCATTGTGCTCGTCAGTGCCAAATTCTGCGGCCCCAGCCATAGGGTCATAGCGATAGGGCGTATCCATCTCGAAACAGCCTATTCTGCCATCACCGACGCCAAAACATCCTGCTGCAAGTAGGTCAAGTTTAACGCCGTTTAAGAACACCGCATTGTCGTAGCGCAAACTCAGTTCTGTCACCGCTGACCCGGCTTTTGGATTTGCCGGGATTGTATAGGTTTGATTTTGCTCTTGGAATTTATTTGCGAAGCGGCCAGTCCCATTGAAGTCATGATTGGGCACTGCATTTGATGTAATGGTGCAGGTCGCGCCATTGGAAGCGATGTCAATCTTGGCCCTATATGTTTGTCCACCCTGAAGGTCTTTTGCCGTGGCCGTATTTGCGGCAGCGTAGTCTACACAATTGGCGGAGCGCTTGGTAAGCAACACATTGGTGATGTCGGTCTTATCACTCAAACTGCCTGCATTGAGGGTACTGGTTGTGCAGGCGCTGATGAGCAAAGTACTACGGAGTGAAGCCGCGACTTTCATAATTTTATCCGTAGGTTTTCAATTCATCTGACTTCTGGGGTAACTGCAAAATCGCACACCGACCAGTTAATACTTGGTAAGGTTGGTAGGGTGTTTGTAATATTGCCAGCCTCACGGCTGGGGACAGTTGAGCGTCACCAGGCTTGGAATCAACGGATAAGTTTTGCCTGTATCTGGGTGTATTGCTTCGATGGCAATTTTTCGCTTTGACTTACCTTCCAAAATTTTGGGGGAGGAAATTTGAAATCCGTGCACCCCATCATCACCCAGCGCTGTCGCAAGGTCGGAGCGGTAGGTTCTTGCTTTGCGATTGCGCATAAATGTCCGCTTGCCGTCTTCATTAATATCATAAAAGGCTACATCAATGGACTTGCTTGGCAGGTCTGGATCCCACGCCCATCCAGCGATGACGTTGCAATCAGCGCGGTCGACATAGCCGACCGGTGGCTGGGTATCAAACGGGTTGATCTTGTAAAGCGCGTCCATGGCACGGGTTACATCTTCTAGGGTGCCGATAATTGCAAAAGTCTCGTACCGATAGTCGCCAGCAGGCGCAGGTGTTTCGTGCAGAACGATATTCCATTTTGAGGTGGTGTCATTTGGATTGGTCACCTCATATCGATGCTGTTCATATGCAATGATAGGATGATCAGTGTAAGCGCCTAACGCATACTGCCCGTCTTCGGTAGCGATAATGGGCGGGAATCCACCGGTATTGCTGAAGCTCCATGGCGCTTGAGCCGGTTCGCTCTGAGACCGTTCTAGTGCTTTTCTTTGAGGGTCGTAACGCCAGAATGTATTAAACTCGCTCGTGAGGTAAGCGGTTGGAAATTCCAGACCAAGCCAAGAATGATCACGCGGAAGTTTCAGCGTCGCGTCAAACAAGATAGCATTTTCAATGCCTTGATACCCAATAGTGATTTCCTTGTTGAGAGTATGGTCAGAAAGAGCTTTCTTGTTAACCGCCTGCTTTGTGCCACTGTCGCAAAAACCGGTTTCGCCTGGCGCAGTCCAATAGGCGGCTTGTGTGGAAGTGCTCAATTTGTTGGGTTCGGGTTGGCAAAGATTTTTCAAAATGCTGGTTGAGCGTGGCTCAAACAAATCTGATGCGGAGCCCGGCTCGGTTGGATTGAGGCATTCACCGTGCTTGTCCATTTGCCAGGCATAGGAGATTTGTCGCCCGTGGTCATAGATGTTGATGAACTGTTTTCCACGCCAAACCAGCGAATCCACCGCGCCCGCAAATTGCGTCGAAACCCTTAGGTAGACCGGGTCACCCGAGACGATACCTGCAATTGTTCTACTGTAACCTACTGGTGGGTTCTCTACACAAACTGCATCATCATTGTTGGGGCGGGCGGCCATTCGATCACCCGCATGTAGTTCTGCGCCGAGCACGTATTCGTTGAGTTTGGCACACCATTGTGCAGCGCGCGATGTGTTGAGCGGTTCGAGCCCGAATTTGAAGTCGATGTTGATTTCGGCGGCACGGCGCCGGGTTTTTGGTCCAATGACACCGTCCGCTGAACCGACTAGGTAACCCAAACTATTGAGGCCATTTTGGACACAAACCATTTCTTCATTGGCTTGAGCGATTGAACTCGCCACTGAGAACAAAATAGTTGTTCCAATGAGGGTGAGCAGATGACGAGCTTGACGGATCATGGCCCATTGTGACGCAGAGTGAGCCAATTGAAAAGATGGGTGTTTTCTGCAGATTCGGACGGTAACTGAGGTCTGAAAGACCCCAGCCTGGTCATATAGTACGCCTTAGTTTGCGCGCGCGACGATAAATGGCCTGTAGTCCTTACCCTTAGTGCCGTGGAACTCAACTTCTTCAATTGTAAAGCCAGCACGGATGATGGCTTCTTTGTGTTCTTCAATTGTAAATGTGTGCAACACCGGAATGCCGTAAAAGCGACGCATGATTGGCAGTACAATATTCTTCATCAAAGGGTTCATTTCTCCTAGGCATGGATTCTTGGAGATTAAAAAACCGTTCTTTTTGACCACCCGTTTGGCCGCTTTGAGCGCATCATCTATGTCGGTGACCAAATGGAGCAAATTGTGTGCCATGACTGCATCAAAGCTTTGATTCGCAAATGGTAAGTTGTCGGCTTCTGCAACAACAAACTCAGCATTGATGGGGCCGTCCGCGACTACCTTCTCATTTGCAATTGCGATCATCTCATCGGACAAATCGGTTCCTGTGATGTGTTGCACATGTGGTGCGTGCTCTAAGGCAGTTGATCCTGTTCCGCAGCCAAGCTCCAGAACATGATCATCGGCCGAAAGATAGTCGCGGGTACGCGCTAGCGAGCGCCGATAACCTGCCACATCGGAGATTTTGCTTTTGGCATATTTGCGGGCTGCGCCGTTCCAAAATTTTAGGCCAGGCGTGATTTTTTGTTTTTGCTCGGCGCTCATGGTGTAGGGGCTCAATGTTTGCGTTGTCATAATATCATCCTTTGTTGGCCGCACCAATATCATACGTAAATAAGATATAAATTGCTTAGAAATGCAGTTATGATATACGAATATGTATGAGTGAATTTGATTGGAATCAGACGCGGGGGTTCCTGACAACCGCAGAAACAGGGTCTTTGTCGGCCGCTGCGCGCAAGTTGGGTCTCACGCAACCAACCTTGTCGCGGCAGGTGGCAGCTTTGGAGGAAGAGCTTGATGTCACGCTTTTTGAGCGCGTTGGCAAAAAGCTGGAGCTTACCGAAACCGGACTAGAACTACTTGAGCACGCCAAGAAAATGGGTGCGGCTGCGGACTCAATTGCGTTGTCGGCGACCGGACGTTCGCAGACCGTGGATGGCTTGGTAAGCATTTCAGCGAGCGATGGCATCGCTGCAAATTTGGTGCCGCCGATACTTGAACGACTACGCAACGAAGCACCCCAAATCCAAATTGAGATTGTTGCGTCCAATGAATTAAGCGATTTGCGACGGCGTGAAGCTGATATTGCAATTCGGCATGTTCGGCCGGAGGAACCAGAGCTGATTGCCAAACTTGTTCGCGAGGCGAAGGCCAGCTTTTACGCCTCTAGAGATTGGGTGTCTCGAAATGGTTTGCCCCAAAAACCTGAAGATGCGGTAGGCAAAGACTTTATCGGTTTTGATAGAGACGAACGCTATAAGGATCATTTGGAAGCGCTTGGGCTGCCGGTAGCGAATATTAATTTTCCACTGATGTCTGAGAATTCCATCGTAGTATGGGAAATGGTCAAACGTGGCTTAGGTATTTCCGTTATGATGGATGACATTGCCCGCCAAGATCCCGATATGGTGCCAATCCTCCAAGATCTGCCGCCGATTGCATTCCCAATTTGGCTTGTTACCCACCGAGAATTGCACACGAGCCGGCGGTTTCGGATTGTTTTCGATGTCTTGGCCGAGGAGCTGGCGAAAGTCTGAACTATGATCCGATGCAGTCTTAGCGCAATATTCTAATCCATCGTGCGAGATTGAGGAGGCTCATCAGCGCGCTTGCCACATAGGTTAAAGCGGCGGCCTTCAGAACACTGCGGGCGCTTTTGACGTCATCTTGGTGGAGATATCCACCTTCTTCCAGAATTGGCAGGGCTTTCTTGAAACTCGCATCATACTCTACCGGCAAGGTGACAAGGTGTACGATAACCCGAATGGCCAACAAGCTGATGCCTAAGGCCACCATCCCGAATATCGCGCCGGGCGATCGAATAATGACAAATAGAACCGGTGCAGCGAGAAAAAATATTGATGCGATCTTGTCGGTTACCATCGCCATTTTGACTAACCGCTGGCGTAGCGCCAATCCGCCATCGCCGCGCGCATGCTGGAGTGCATGGCCCACTTCATGAGCTGCGACAGCGACGCCGGTTAGGCTCGGCTTGTTGTAATTATCAGCGGATAATCGAACCGTTCTGGTGCTGGGATCGTAGTGATCGCCGCCATCGGTTGCCTCGACTTTTACGCCGTCAAGCTTGAGTTGCTCGACGAGATGCTCGGCAAGTTCTCCGCCCGTGCCAGGGAAGTCTGGGCGCGGCTCACCGTGACGCTTCATAGTGTATTGCACCCAATATTGTGGGGCGTAAACAACCGCCAACAGCAGTGCTAAAGCAACTATTCCAAATACGGCCATAGGCCCGCATACTCCATTTTCTACAGACTCTTATATGGTGTCGTGCTGTTGCAAATCAAAGTGTGCGCAAGTGCACAGTCATATTGCGCCTGTTTTCCTATCAAAGGGCAACAGGAGGCGGTGATCTCACCGAAGCATTATGAAAAACGCAGCACAAAACAAAAATCGGAATTCAATTTTCAACAAAATGTCACTGGATGGCGGGTTTATCGCGCTATTGGCTGGAGAAGTCGTGGTTGCCATTGCAATTTTACTCGCTGGCGTTTTTGGCAATACGGCTCAAGCCGCTGAGTACAACACGCAGCTGCCGATTGTTCTAGCCTATTCTGACACAAGCTTTGGAGAACGGCATGGCGATCCATTTGGCGATGTGTTTCTTGACGAACATGAGCTGAACGACGCTTGGATGGGCATGGATGTACAAACAATCGATGGCAAGAAAGCTGGCTATATTACTGATGCCATCTTGGATGAAAATGGCGTAATCGACGTTGTCATTGTTACACCAACCGAAGATAGCGAATTGCGTCAGGCGATCGTTGTTGGAGCTAACTTTGTTATCCTGGAAGCTGCGCATGTGACTGTCGACATGACCCTGAACACATTGGCTGCTCAACAGAACGCTGATGAGTTTTTTGAAACTGCTCTGCTCGACTGATATTCTCTACCGGCACGATGTTAGATCAGCGTGCCGGTTCCTGGCTTCAGACTTCCTGTATTTTTTCCTTAAGCCAATCACGTATGGAATTATCGGTACAAAGTGCAATAGCTTTTTCATAGGCGCTTATGGCGCCTTTTTTATTGCCTGTGCCCGCCATCAAATGTGCTTTGGTTGCCCAGTAGGGCTGAAAAGCCATCAATTCATCTTCATCGATTTCGGCGAGTACTTTCAAACCCGCTTTTGGTCCAAAAGCCTTACCAATTGCGGCGGCATGCGCCACCATTGCACCGGATGTAGGCGCAATGGCGATTAGTCCCTCATACAGCAATGCAATCGCATGCCAGTTTATGGCTCCGCTGTTTAGCCTTTCAGCATGTACTGATTGAATGGCGGCTTCCAGTTGAAAACGACCTGGTTGATTGTGCTCTAAAGCGCTTGCGAGAAGGTTTTCACCACGTTTAATGAGCAAGCGATCCCATTTTTCACTGTCTTGATTTTCCAGCGGTACGAACTGGCCGTCTGCATTCGTCCGAGCATTTCTGCGCGCATTGGAGAACGCCAGCAATGCTGCCAAACCCAAGGCTTCCGGTTCATCGGGCAACAAATCGACAACAAGCGATGCGAGATAGATCGCTTCAGTGCTTAGATCCTCAGTAATATCTTTGGTGGGCGCAGCGCTCCAATCGACGGCAAATGCGCCGTAGACTGCCTCAAGTACAGCAGATAAGCGCGAAGGAATGTCGCTGGCTTGAGGAAGCGCA
>JBCDFK010000032.1:0-10514 GCA_039178065.1 Pseudomonadota bacterium
GGCGAATTTCATCTTCATCATCTTTAAATACACGCTCTAACAAAAAAGTATCTAGAGCTCTTCCATCACCGGACGTGAACACATGCGCACCAACAATTTTTGCGCCAACGCTCGAGCAGCAGCCTGCGATCACAGACAATAGCCTTGGATGATCTTGCGCAAGGATTGTGATCTCTGTGATCGCCTGAAAAGCATCCGTTTTTACAGTTGTTGCGAGCGGTTTGTTATCTGCGTCTGCACCACGCACAAATTTTGCGTGTCGCAATTGATCCTCAAACGGAACGGTGAGAATGTAATTGTCGTAGTGCAGATTTGAATATTTGTTGCGATCTTCCTCGCTCCAATCTTCCAGCGCATTGTATAGTTTTTGGCGCAATGCCTTTGCACCGGCTGCTCCGCCAATTTCAGAAAAGCCGCCTGTGATGGATAGTTCCGCCTCGGTATAAAGCGTGCGCAAAAGCTGGCCCTTCCAACCATTCCAAACACCTTCACCAACCGCGCGGATGTCGCAAACAGTCAGAACCAAAAGTAACTTTAGGCGCCGGACGGTTTGAACTTTGCCGACAAAGTCTGAGATTGTTTTCCGGTCCGAGAGGTCACGCGACTGCGCAATCATGCTCATCGTTAGGTGCTCTTCAATTAACCAGGCAATTAGATTCGTATCGTCGGGCGAAAACCCAAGCCTTGGGCATAATTTCTTAGCGACTTTCGCACCCGCAATTGAATGGTCCTCTGGTCGGCCTTTTGCAATGTCGTGCAACAACAAAGTGACATAAAGAATTGCCCGATCCGATTGCATGGATGGTAGTAGCTCAGTCGACAAGGGATGTTCCTTACTAAGAGCCCCTGATTCTATACCTGCCAAGACACCAACAGTGCGGATCAAATGCTCATCGACCGTGTAATGGTGGTACATGTTGAACTGCATCATCGCGACAATTTTGCCAAAATCTGGAATGAACTTCCCCAGAACGCCCGCCTCATTCATGCGCCGCAAATTAAGTTCGGGGTTATTGCCTGAAGTTAGAATGTCGACAAATAGAGAATTGGCTTTCACATTTGCGCGCAGGTTTTTGTCGATCTGCTTCAGCGATTTCCGTATGAGCTGAAATGCTTCAGGATGATATTCAAGCGCGTATCGATCAGCCAAGTGAAACATTCGGATAATATTCACCGGGTCTTTTTCAAACACATCGGGTTCGGCCACATTGATGCGCTGATTGTCGATGATGAATTCTTTGATGCCAGGTATTTTCTGAGATTTGCTGATGAACGGCAGCCGCTGCAACAGTTTTGCAAGCGACGGTCCTTCCATTAATTCCTGCTCTTCAAGCGCAGCACAGAAAATGCGTGTTAGGTCCCCAACGTCTTTTGCAATCAGAAAATAGTGTTTCATGAACCGCTCGACATCTCTGAGACCAGGATGCGATTGATAGCTCATGCGTTTGGCAAGTTCGGGTTGTACGTCAAATGACACGCGCTCTTCGGCCTTGCCCGTAAAAAAGTGCAGATGGCAGCGCACCGCCCAAAGGAAGTCTTCACACTTCACAAAGAGCTTGTAATCAGCGCGCGAAAAGACACCTTTTTCGATCAACTCCACACGTCGGCGCACGCGGTAATAATATTTGCCAATCCAGAACAATGTGTGCAAATCGCGCAAACCGCCTTTACCATCTTTCACATTTGGTTCGACAACATAGCGCGTTTCACCCATGCGCTTGTGACGATCGTCACGTTCTTCAAGCTTTGCGTGAATGTACTGCGATGTTGTTTTCTGGACGACGTCGCGATCAAAGCGATCAAGCATTTCCTCAAAAAGTGCATTGTCGCCGGTAAGAAATCTGGCCTCCAAGATCGAAGTGCAGATAGTGGTATCACTTTTAGAAAGCTTTACGCATTCATCGATTGTACGTGTTGCGTGCCCAACTTTGAGGCCCATATCCCAGAGCATGTAAAGGATATATTCGGCAACTTGTTCGCCAAGCGGCGTTTGCTTGTACGGGAGCACAAAAAGTAAGTCGACATCAGATTGCGGTGCGAGTGTGCCGCGCCCATATCCACCTACGGCCACAAGCGCAAGTTTCTCAGCACTTGATAGATTGGTTGCGTGGTAAACATGGGTTAGTGCGAAATTGTAAATCTCGCGAATAATTACGTCCTGGAGAAGGCAAAGGCGTTCAGCACATCCGCGCCCACGCCCATCTTCGAAAAGCAGTTCCTCAGCTCGTTTGCGGCCATTGGCCATGAACGTCTTTAGATGCGCCAGAACGTGCTGTCGCACATTAGGGTCATCGCCAGCACCAGCATTATCAAGTGCAAATTTCGCGAGTGCCTGCTTTAGCGCCGCCGCATCTACAACAAATGAGTTCTTTTTATCTCGACTTGCCAAATTTAACTCTTCTTAGATGTAATTGCTTTGAGGTTGTAGAGCGCCTCAAGCGCCTGCATCGGGGTCATTTCATCCGGTGTTATACCGTCCAGCGCCTTATGAACAGCATCTACCTCATTTGAGCCTTTGATCGTCGGCTTGTCTTTTGCACGGGCAATTTCGACTGAAAACAAGGGTAGATCATCTATCAGCGCATCGGTTTTGTTTTTGCGGCCTTGCTCCTCAAGCTCGTCCAAAACATGGCGCGCGCGCGAAACAACTGCATCGGGTAGCCCGGCCAGACGTGCCACTTGCACGCCGTAGGATCGATCAGCAGCGCCACGTGTCACTTCATGCAAGAAGATAACATCGCCCTCCCATTCTTTCACTTTGAGCGTTACATTGGTTAGTCGGCTGTGCCTTTCGCTTAGCGCAGTTAGTTCATGGAAATGCGTGGCAAATAGCGTGCGGCATTTATTGTGTTCGTGCAGATACTCAATCGTCGCCCATGCAATCGAAAGACCGTCAAATGTAGCGGTGCCGCGTCCAATTTCATCAAGAATCACCAAAGAATTGGGTGTCGCTTGGTTCAAGATGGCAGCAGTTTCCACCATCTCGACCATAAATGTAGACCGGCCTCGAGCCAGGTCATCTGAAGCGCCGACTCGGCTGAATAAACGGTCTATCACGCCAATATGCGCTGCACCTGCAGGTACAAATGAACCCATCTGCGCCATAACTGCGATGAGTGCATTTTGGCGCAGAAATGTAGATTTACCACCCATGTTGGGTCCGGTTAGGATCCAGATTGCTCCATTTTCGTCGTCGCCTTCAACCGTTGGGGATAGGTCGCAATCATTGGCGACGAACGCGCCCTGTGCCTGCTTGCGCAGCGCTTGTTCGACAACCGGGTGCCTGCCTGCCGTGATCGCGAATGTACGGCTATTATCGACAATGGGTCGACAATAACCCTGTGTAGCGGCGAGCTCTGCCAAACCCATTGTGACATCTAAGACTGATGCTGCGATTGCGCAACGCCGGATGACATCTGCCTGTTCGACCACTTCGTCTCGCAAAGTATCGAAAATGCCCAATTCTATTGAGAGGGCTCGACCCGCAGCGCTTGCAATTTTACTTTCAAGATCGGCTAGCTCAGTCGTTGTAAAGCGCATCGCATTGGCGAGAGACTGACGATGAATATACCGCCCCTTGGCTTCATCAGTTTCTGTCAGCGGTCCAGCGTTTAGCGCTGTCACTTCGATAAAATATCCCAGAACATTATTATGCTTGATCTTAAGCGATTTTACGCCCGTATCCTCAGCATAGGAAGTTTGAAGTTCTGCGATGACGCGGCGCGACCGATCTCGTAATGCACGAAGTTCATCGAGCTCTTCGAAATATCCATCGAGCACAAAACCACCATCACGTTTCAGTAAGGGCAGGTCTTCGGCCAGAGCAGTCTGCAGGTGATGGGCACATTCTTCTGGCGCCGCCAAAAGATCTGTTAATGCGTTTGCAAGCTCCTCAGGAAGCTCACTGTTCTTGGCTTGATCGGTAAGCGTTAGAGCGATTTCTTTTATGGCCGCCAAGCCGCGTTGAACGGCCGAGAGGTCACGCGGTCCGCCTCGATTGAGCGATAACCGCGCAAGCGCGCGTGGCATGTCTGGCATAGATTTTAAGTGAGCACGTAGCTTTGTAGCTAAATCATCTTGCACCATAAAAAAGCTGATCGCGTCCAGTCGATGATTGATTTCGTCACAATCAGTCAGTGGCGCGCGTAACCGCTCTGCAAGCAAACGTGCACCGCCACCGGTAATGGTACGGTCTATATCTTTCAACAAAGCGCCATCGCGAGACCCTGACAGCGTCTTTTCCAACTCCAAATTCACGCGGGTTGCTGGATCAATGAATAGCAGTGATGCTTCACTTTCGTGTTCTGGTCTCTGCAATGAGGGTCGCTCAGAAATTTGCGTTTTCTCAACATAGGAAATTGCGCCGGCTGCAGCCGATAGCTCCGCACGGGAAAAACTGCCAAACCCATCTGTTGTTTTAACATTGTAAAAGCGGGCGAGTTTTTCGGCTGCGGATCCGCTGTCAAACAAGATCGCTGGTTGAAGTGTTACGGCGCGGCCAAACTGTTCGAAGGCCGGTCGCAACTTCTCATCGTGAAACACGGGTTCGGCGACAATGATCTCCTTTGGCGCTATCCGCATAAGATCTGGAAGCAAAGCCGCTGCATTGGTCTCCATAAGGCGGAATTGGCCGGTGGTGATATCGATCCAGGCAAGCGCTAGTGTCTCTCCCCCCGATTTCACCCGACCAACAGCAACCAAATAGGAGGTTTCGGTAGGGTCCAGCAGTTTTTCTTCAGTAATTGTTGCCGGCGTTACAAGACGAGTAACGTCGCGCCTAACCACAGATTTTGAGCCGCGTTTCTTCGCTTCTGCGGGATCTTCAAGTTGCTCGCAAACGGCCACACGATGGCCAAGTCCGATCAGTTTTTGCAGATAATCATCGGCCGCATGAACAGGAACGCCGCACATTGGGATATCCTCTCCCAAATGTTTGCCCCGTTTTGTGAGCGCGATTCCAAGCGCTCGAGATGCAGTTTCTGCATCATCAAAAAACAACTCGTAAAAGTCGCCCATTCGATAAAATAGTAGAGAGTCTGGATTGGCCGCTTTAATTTCCAAAAACTGCGCCATCATTGGCGTAGGCGCAGCAACAGGCTTGGCAGGTTCACCAGTCTGATACTCAGTTTGTGCTTCGGAATTTGGAGCTTTAATGTCCATGAGTTGCGATTTGAACCGTTATCAATCTGCCGTGCCTAATGCGCGCTTGTACTGTTCCTATTATGGGGGCTAGAAGCCCGACAATACAGGTCCAGTTAGCGAAATCCCCTGATAACGCGGGAGAGGAAATCCAGCAAATTTTGAAGTGTTGAGATCAGGCGGCGTAGCGCTCGCTATAATAGGACTTATAACGCTGTTTAATGTGCTCAACTGGTAGCACCACCATGACATCCACTGTCTTGAAAATAGGGTCGACCACCGCACCATCGCCAAAAGCTGCACCAAGGCGCAGATATCCTTTAATAAGCGGCGGCAATTTGTTGATGGCCGATTTGAGGTTAATTGCCTCTTCGGGCATCATATCCATGTCTACATGTCGTCCGGGCAGAGGAGCGATATGCCATTCACCACGCGCTTTTGCATGGGTGTTTAGAAAAGTCAGTGCTTCAGCGTGCTTGGCCGGTACTGTGCCGGCAAACGATGCGCAACCAATCATAACGTCGATATTGTTTCGACGCGCATAGGCCCAAATACCTTGCCATAAGAGCTCGATAGTGCGTTTGCTGCGATAGGCGGGCAATACACATGAGCGCCCAAGCTCTAGAAAGTTCCGTTTGGAATGTCGCGCAATTAAACTTGCTACAGTAAATTCGTCCGCAGAGTAGTAGCCGCCTGCTTTTGCTGCGTTTTGTTTACGCATCAGTCGATACGTACCAACAATTTGTTCAGATTCTGCGCCGGGCAGTTCGGTATCTAGAACGATGAGATGATCGCAATATGCATCAAACAAGTCTTGGTCACGTTCCAACTGCATAGATGTATTGTCAAGCTTCGCCCCAAACTCGTTATGAAAAACCGAGAATCGAATGCGTTGAGCGTTTGCGACCTCGTTTTCAGATCGTGCCAATCGAACCTGTAGCTTGCCGAGTTGGCCGAGAATGTCGCCATCAAACGATGAGATTGGATTTTGCCTACCGGTTCTTAGTGTCAAAATTTGGTTCATTCCGCGCGTCCATCGATTCGAAAACGTCTGCGCTTTTCATAGAGTTGTTTTACAACAGGATGGTGACAAATACAGATTTGTCAATTCATTGCGAAATGATCATGCCGCGCGTGTTATACATTCCGCTAAAGCGGATTCGAGTACATCGATGTTAAGAGGTTTTTCTAAGATGCCTGTACTACCAGCCGCTAGAATTGCATCCGCCGTTTCAGCTTGACCATCTGCCGTAACAGCAAATATTGGTACGGTGGGCAGGCCGCTATCTTCTTCCATTTTGCGGATTGTCTTTATCGCGGTTAAGCCGTCCATAACCGGCATGTGCAAATCCATCAACACAACGTGAAATTCCTGCGTGCTCTGGAGTAACGCGACAGCATCCGCACCATTCTCCACCCAGCTCACATTATGACCATCGCGTTCCAATAGTTTGCGAGCAAGAAGCGCATTTACGGGATTATCTTCGGCAAGAAGAATTTTCAGCTTGCGCAACTTCGTTGACGCTGAGTTGGTATGAGATGCAATCTGATCACTTGGTTCAGCAATATCAGATGCAGTTTGTTCGCCCAATACGCGCAACAAAGTCGATGGGCGTACAGGCCGGGTAAGGAAAGAGTGGCCCGCAGCATTATAGACTGCACCGATCTGTTTGCGATGCGAAGGCTCTATTAGCGCTATGAGGCGAGTTCCTTTTGGCCAATTAGTGTTTAGCGCAGCTTCACATAAACCGAGCCGCTCATCGATGATAATTTTGGGCGCCAGGTTTCTATTGTCAGCTACTGAGAACCGTTCAGTCAGACTGGAAATATGTTCGACATTTGCGCCAGCACCGTTCATGGTCTCAGCCAAAATGTCGGCTTCGACGCCTTTTTGGCAAAGCATCAGGACAGTTTCGCCAGACAGCGAAACATTGGCATCATCGGTATGGCCGCTAGCTGCGGCTGTCAGGTTAATTTCAAATCGAGATCCGGTGCCAATCTCACTTTGAACTGCAATGTCGCCACCCATGGAATTGGCTATTTTTTTTGAAATTGCGAGACCAAGTCCAGCGCCCATATGAGTGCGTGTGAAGGTATTTTCGACTTGCTCAAAGGGCTCGAATATTTTGTCGATATCATTTTTGTGGATGCCGGCCCCAGTATCGGTAACACTTACTTTTAGCGCGTGCGGCAACACAAAACTCACATCGATGCGAACACCGCCAACATCTGTGAATTTCACCGCATTACCAATAATGTTGAACAATAATTGGCGCAATCGTCCAGCATCAATGTTCATTCTGGAAGGTAGTGTGTCTGAAAACGAGTAAGCAAGATCGATGCTCTTACCATGAGCTTGTTCGGCAAGCAGTTCAATGACACCTGCAATCAGAGACCGCACATCAGTTGGCTCCGGTTTTGGGATGTCGTTTGTGAGTTCCTGCTTGCCAAACTGCAAAAGATCGTTGACCAGAACGAGCAGCGCTTCGCCGGAAGTTGTAACCGCTTCCACATAGCTTTTCTGCTCGCCGCTAAGTTTGGTGTCGGCCAGCAACTTACTCATGCCAATGATGCCGTTGAGCGGTGTGCGGATCTCATGGCTGACCATGGCCAAGAAACGAGATTTGGCTTCGTCGGCAGCTTCGGCGCGCTTACGCGCTTCG
Source organism: Pseudomonadota bacterium (assembly GCA_039178065.1). Taxonomy (GTDB): domain Bacteria; phylum Pseudomonadota; class Alphaproteobacteria; order Rhizobiales; family Rhizobiaceae; genus Ahrensia. Next base: position 7,803 of record JBCDFK010000032.1, read on the forward strand.
ATCAACTGAATCTCCGACAATTTGTGTTCAGTGATATCGCGACCAACAATGCGAACAAATTGCGCACCACTGTTTGGATCGCGCATGGACAATTGAATGCGATCAAACCAGGTGGTTTCGCCAGCCTGTGAATTTAGCTCAATATTACAACGGGGTTGATCCCGATTCTGTAAAAATGCGAATTCATGTCCATCGCGACCCTCAATTTCAGCTATTGAGAGGCCAGCAAATGCACAGAATGTCGGATTGGCGCGCAATATACGCCCGGAGGGAGAACAATCCACAACCATGTCGCTCAATGCAGCAAGTGCATCGTCGCTTAGCTGGTGTGTTTCAACGCTTTCCCAAAGGCGGTCAGCATAGACTTCCAGCATATCTTGTTGGGCAATCGCCGCATTGATGTCTTTCATGCAGCGGAGACTAGCCCAAACTGGTTATTTTCACCTGAAACCAATCAATAAAATGCATTTTACTTGTGCCATTCCGAAGCGTATTGGCCACGGCTCTCACGCGAACGGCAAATTGGCAGAAGTTTTATGCCGACATATCGACGACAACGCGCCCGCGCACCTTTCCATCCAGGATTGCATGCGCTGTATCGATAATATCGTCAAAGCCAATATTGGTTGCAATATTAGCCAATTTATCAGCATCCAAATCGGTTGAAAGGCGTTGCCATGCTTCATTTCGAAGCTCAATTGGCGCCATAACACTATCAATACCAAGTAGAGACACGCCGCGTAAGATAAATGGAGCCACCGATGTAGGCAGGTCCATGCCTTGCGCCAAACCGCACGCTGCAATTGCACCGCGAAGCTGAGTTTGGGCCAACACATTTGCAAGCGTAGTTGAACCCACTGAATCTACACCGCCTGCCCATCGCTCTTTGCCCAACGGACGTCCCGGTTCTGAAAGCTCGGCGCGATCGATTATTTCAGCAGCGCCTAGATCTTTCAAATAAGCTTCTTCAGACATCCGACCAGTTGATGCAATAACGTGATAGCCAAGCTTTGAGAGAAGCGAAACCGCCACAGAACCCACACCGCCCGAAGCGCCTGTTACAATTATCGGCCCTTTTTCGGGCGTTATGCCAGCTTTTTCCAGCGCCAGCACACTTAGCATAGCCGTATAGCCTGCCGTACCAATTGCCATAGCATTTGTTGGTTCCATGCCGTCCGGCAAACCAATCAGCCAATCTCCATTTACGCGGGCCTTTTCGGCGTAGGCGCCATAATGAACCTCACCAACGCCCCAGCCATTAAGGATGACTTTGTTGCCTGCCTTCCAACGTGGATTGTCAGAACTTTCGACGGTACCGGCAAAATCGATACCGGGAATCATTGGCCAACGGCGGACGACCGGAGATTTCCCCGTGATAGCCAATCCGTCCTTATAGTTCACCGTCGTAGCTTCTACGTTGACGACAACATCACCCTCCATCAACTCATCAACACTCAAATTCTCAACAGTGACGCTTTGTTTTTTTTCTTCATCGCGCGACACCATGATCGCCTTGAATGTATCGGACATGTTCTTCTCCCAAAATTTTAGTGAGGGTGCTGTTACTTGTGCTGCGCGTCAATCGATTTTTGTGATCGCCAACTTAGAAATTCGTCTAAGATGACCGCCGCGGCACCGACGCTGATAAATGCATCTGCCAAATTGAAAACGGCAAATGACCAGTTTTCTAGCGAAAATAGGAACATGTCCACGACGTAGCCGAGCAAGGAACGGTCGATAATGTTACCGATTGCGCCACCAATGATTAGTCCAAACCCCAAATGTGAGAGCCAACGTTCGGGAGGGTTCGATCTCCAAAGCCACATTACAAAGCCGATAACTACAACCGCCAAGGCGACGAGCATCCACGGGCCAAGGTTGGTGAGCATGGAAAACGCAATACCTTCATTGTGCGTTCGGAATAACGAAAACACCGGAAGCAACTCGATGCGTTCCTGATAAGCCATGTTGGTCTCGACCCAGAATTTGAGCGCCTGATCTAGTGCGACCGAAACAGCAACGATGCCAAAACCGCTCAGTATTTTACTCATGCTGGTGCACCATTTTCTAGCGATAGATTGTCACGACGAACCTCATAAAGGCATACTCCGGTAGCAATAGCGAGATTGAGACTGTCAGCGCGCCCCACTTGTGGAATGCGTATCAGCTGGTGACAAGCATCAACTAGGCTTGGCGGCATGCCCGATTGCTCATTGCCCATTATGAGAAGTGTTGGTTTTTCAGCGTAGTTGGGCTTTCTATAGTCAACCGAACCTTCAAGATGAGTGCCCACGACTAAACCCGGCCACTTTTTCGCAAAGGCGATGAACGATGCTTCATCCATACGGCAGATGGGTGTTGCAAATATTGAACCCATTGTTGCGCGCACCGTTTCTCTAGCAAACGGGTCGGTCGTTTCACCAATGAGGATAATACCCTTTGCGCCTACCGCATCGACAGTTCGCATGATGGTTCCAAGATTACCCGGATCGCGCACACGATCGAGCGCCACCCAAACATCTTCGGCTTCCGGCCTGATTGTGGAGGCATCAATCATTTGTTGCGAAAAGATGCCAATGGCCATTTGCGGGTTGTCACGTTGAGTAATGGTGCCAAGTACCTTTTCAGGCACAATTAGAATATCTGCACCGCTAGCGATACAGCGTGACACCAGCACCTTCATGGTTTCGTTTTCTTTTTGGGAAGCCGCAA
>JBCDFK010000033.1:0-10486 GCA_039178065.1 Pseudomonadota bacterium
ATGAAGTAACAAAGGCATATGCGGGCATCGAGATACCCGACTGGGTCCGAAGCCTTGCAGGCTCTCTATGTTTGCTAGGAATCCTATCTTTCATCATTGCTGTTTTCTACCGAAGTGCCTTGTGGGTGGGGGTGCCATGCCTCGCACTTGGTTTAATTGGTATTTTAGGCGCAGACCACCTCAACAACACGGAGCGTAAAGTCGATTGGCTCCTATTTAATCTTGCAAAACTCAATAATTGGGCATTTGAAATCCTTCCCTCTACGAACCGTCAAAAAGCAGAGGCAATGGAACAGTTGCTAAAACAGCGGAATCAAAATGAAAGGCGTACGCCAGGCGAATTGCCCATGGATCCGCGTCTCAAGCGCATTCATGATCGAGTTGGCGATTTACTGCGAGTGAAAATTGGACGCGTTACACAACTAGAAATTGATGCATTCTTTCGGGGCGGCACCAAAAGCGGGATTCCATTCTGGATGGCAATTGGCGTTACGCGGTCAGACATGAGCTTGGCCGTGTCCTCTTTAAAGAGTGATCGCTACGGCAATACGGGAAACCAGGCCTACATGTTTCAGATGCTTTGCGCATACCAACTTGATCGAGATACTGGCATTCGAGCTCGCCTATTGCATGAAAGCGTAACCGGTGAAAGTAGGCGCGACTTTCAAACCGAGTCTGTTGAATTCAATCGACGGTTCAACCTCTCTATTGCAGACAGGCGAGGAAACGCGCCTAGTGATGCCAAAACAAAAGAGCAAGTATTGCTTCAAGCTCTTTCACCCGCGACACAGGCAACATTGATCGATCTGAAAGACAAATATGATGTTCAGTTGGTCATTGATGGAGACACCATCTTCTACTCCGGTTGGGACCTGCTAAACACAAGCGATTTCGAAATTTTGGGTCGGCATATTGCCGCTCTCGTTGAAGCATTTGCCGAAAGCGCTGTATCTTTCAAAGCCTACGTAGAATAGAGAAATTGACCGGTTTTACTACAAGCGTAAGAAAATCGGGCGCAAAATCAAAAGTTCATGCTTGGTGCAATGTCAGTACTGGAAAAGCAGCTTTTGCGAGGCGGAGACCATAAAGTTTATGAGGGTGATTGGGAGCCACGCAGAATTGAACAATTCGAATTTTTCTCAAATTCGATTAGGGCGAATTCTACAATGGACCAGCATATCAAGGTCTAAAAGCGGTCAGAGATGCCTGCAGTTCCGCTCGCCTCGTTGGGGTTGAAGGCGTCGGTTAGCGGGCTTAATAAGATGGCGACGTTGTTTGCTGAGCTGCAATTCAGGAATTATTTCGCTAACATCCGCTTCCGGCCCAATGCTGCCGTTCGACTAAGACACGGCGAACGACTGCTGTGATCCGTGAATGCACGTTCAGACAATTGAGATCAAAATCCTTGAACTTGAGTTGGCAAATTCTCAGAAAGATCTATGGTTGCACCCCATAATTTTGTCTTATTGCTATGACTGAAATCGATGGCGGTACTAATGAAAATGAGATTTGATGTATTCTGATCCTAAAAAACAGAAAGCCGTCAATGACGGTATTTCGGGTATCAATCCAGGTGCTGCATATGGACCGCATGGTGACGCCTATAGAGCCGGAAGGGCAATGTCTGGAAAACACCCGCTTACAGGCGAGGCTCTGCACAGGTATGTTGAGTCTCCAAAGTCAGCTCCCACACCAATTGCTGGCCGTGGGACATATTCCGCTCGTCTCGCAAAGGCTACATCTGAAAACAAACGCGAAAGTTTTGCCGTCAATCCCAACGGGTACGGCAGCAACATTGAGGGAGTTTTCGCCAAAGGTCTAAAGAACCTGAATAACAAAATGCCAATTGTACTAATCACCTTGGCGCTCGTTTTATTGGGGTTTTCGGGTTGGGTAGCATGGCAAGGATATTTAACATACCTGCAAATCGTAGAACATCCTGAGTGGTATCGTGGGAGTGGCACTTCACCCAACAGTGTCATTACTTCAACTGTCGCATTTTCGTGTTTGTCTTTTTTCGGGGCAGGAGCTTTGACCGCGGTCGCAACCAGAACCATCCTACGTAAAAATTCTAGTGCATGATGATATCTTTCTTCATTCGCTGATGTTTCAAGACGAATGTCCGCTTTGTCCGCTTAGCGGACCTTGGTTCATTCTTGGACATAAAGAGAACATTTACTTGTCACGGGCCTGCTTTTGCGCTAGAATCTAGCCATCGTTGGACGTCCGCCGCGTCATAGGCGATCAAGTGACGGTTGTTGATATTCAAGTCATTGCGCAGGCTGTTTATCACAACGCGTTGTCCGGCAAATAGGGTCGCGGACCTTTGCCGACTTTCCAATCAATTTGAGGGCTCCATGCATAAATTTGCGTGGAGTCCGACGGAACGGTCGAAGGACAACGAATTATGAAATATCCAATTCCAAAACAGCGCCCATATCGGCCAGTTCAAACGTTTGGCCGACCGGTTCAGAACGCGCATGGGCAGGCTCTACAGCCATCTTTCATGGACCGCCTCGGCGAGTTGTCGCCAGCATTGCTTCAGTCTGGCATTGGCTTGATGTCTGGACGTACTGCTTCTGAGCAATTTGCCCTTGGTGCGCAAGGTTTTGGCAGAGGTATCCAAGACGTCAAAGATAAGCGCGAGACTGCAGCAAAGAAAAATAAAACGCTACAGTTCCTAAGGCAACAAAATCCAGAGCTTGCTGCCGCTGTTGAAGCCGGTGCAATACCAGCATCTGAAGCGTTTGGAATGCACTGGAGATCACAGACAGGAAAACATGGCGAGGACTTTGACGCCTATGGCTTTCCAAGATCAGGCGCAATTTCTCAGAAACTCCGTGCATTTAAGATGCAAGGAATTGATGACGAAAAAGCGCTTGGTTTGGCTACTGGCCGCTACTCGGTTTCAATAAATCCGCAAACCGGCGAGCGTGTGATTGTCGATGTAGCAAGCGGTCAACTCATGCCGTTGCAACAGCCTCAGACACAGGCGCAGGTAGCCCAGCAACCAGGACAGGCAGCAATGCCGCGTGCAAACCCACAAACAGGCTTGTATGACCAAGCTGACAAAGCGACTGGCGTTGGTTCGACCTTAGGGAATGCGTCATCAAATACAATTGGGCAAATCCCTGGGACGATAGGCGATGTCGCGTCATTCCCTGAAACAGTAAAGGCAGGACAAGACTTCGATTTGTTCAAACGAGACTTGATCCGCTCACTTAGCCTAAACCCGCGTTTCCCTGTTGCTGAAATGAGGCGAATTGAAGATTTGCTACCGCGCGGTCCGTTCACTGCTCCTGATACGCTAAAACAAGCGCTGACTTCACTCGATGCAGAGTTAGCGCGGATCGAGAGCGAGCTATCGGTTTCAGTCAACAATCCAAATACTCCAATCCAGCTCCGCCAACAGGACGCGACCACTCTAAGAGGTGTCCGAGCTGCAAGGCAACGAATGGCTGTACCGCAATCTGGCGATGTCGGAAGCGCAACAGCATCGCAGGGCGGCGCTGATCTCAAGTCCAAGTATGGGCTGGAGTAGCGCAATGGATCAGGATCTAGCCTGCATAAAACGCAACGTTTCGAAGATGGTTTCGATGAACGCACCAGAAACGGACATTGATGCCTACATCTCTCAAGAGGGTGTGACGATCGAGGCTGTGCGCGCCTTCAAGCCACAGACCCACAGCACATCTTACGATGTTGCCCAACAATGGGGCGAGAATTTCAATCGCGGCATCTATTCGCTAGCCAATTCGCCAACGGCGCTGGCCAACGCTGCAATGAGTGCCGCTGGCTTTGATTATCGCTTCAAACGGCCATTGGAAGTTGCAGCTCCTAAACTGGACCAGGAAGCTATGGATGTGCCTGAGGCCCAGACCGCAGCTGGACGATTGGCTGGAACAATTGGCGAGTATGCCGGAGCCAACGCGCTACCTGCTGCTGGTATGATCGCGGCTGCGCCACGACTTGCTGCAATGACCGCTGGAGCAACAGGCGTTGCGGGTCAATCAGCCAACAGACTAGCGGCTGGTATTGCTGCCAATCCAGGAACCGCAGCGACTGGAGAATTGATTTCAACAGTTGGTGCAGGTACAGCGGCTCAGATCGCCAGGGACACAGCACCCGATAGTCCAAGCGCCGAATTGATCGCAGCTACAATTGGTGGTGTTGCAGCACCTGCAGCGATGGCGATTAGCCCTGCAAACTTAGCCCGAAAGGGCGTCGATGCGGTCGCCAAGCGTGTGTCTCCAGCAGAACTTGAAAAAGCACAGCGAAGGCAGATTTCGGACGGTATTCGCCAAAACCTAACTCCAGAAGGCGAAACAGCCGTGCGCGAGGCAGCAGATCTTCAGCAAAACATTCCTGGCTACCGCCCATCCATTGCCGAAGCGACGGAAAGCCCGCAATTCATTGCCACACAAAGAGAGTTTGAAGCTGGTTTGAGCGGACCGCAGTTGGATGCAGCAAATCAGCGCTACAGGCTCAACAATCGTGCTGTCGGGGATGCAATTGTGGACCAGGCGCCACAATCGACTATGTCGCCGGATGATATATTTGCTCAAGCACGAAATCGCCCAGCCAGAGTTCGTGGTTTGCTTGATAATCGCATCTCTCAACTGGATGATACCGCAATCCGACAGGCTGAAAGCATAGCTCCGACATCCAGTCGTTCAGAAATAGGATCATCACTTCGTAACCAAATAGGCAATCAGAAGGCGACAACTCAAAACCGCATGTCTCAACTCGCCTCACGATTTGGCTTAAACGACAATTCCAAAGTGCTGCCTTTCACGCCAACGACCAAAGACCGTTTGAGAGCAGCAGTGCAACCGCGATCTGACTTCGCCGACAAAACCAATATCCCTAGCAAAATCATTCGCGATATTGATGCAATGGACGATCAGGTATCGGTAGTTGACCTTATGGCGCTTCGTAGCCGCATTACAGACGATATCAGGGCAAATGCAGATCGCCCCGATGGCGGTCGAAAAATTGAGTATTTGGAAGCGCTCAAAAATGAGCTGGATGAAGTTGCTGATGATATCATTCGCGGCTCGGGCAACCATCAGCTAGCCGCTGATATGGAAGGCTTTCGAGGCCTATATCGAGACGAGCTGATTCAACCCTTTGAGAAGGGCAAAGTCGGTAGAGTGCTAAGGCGAGACCTGGCAGGCAGCTATCAAATACCAGATGAGCAAGTAGGTAGGGAGTTTTTCATTGGCTTCAATCAATCGTCGGCGAAACAATTCAAACAAGTATTCCCGGACCCCGCTCAGGCAAGTTCCGTTATGGAAGCAGCTGCTCTTGATGATCTTTTCTCTAGGACGGTTTTAGACGGCCAAATCGATCCAAACCGTTTAGCTTCTTGGATACGGCGCAACGCTGGCGCGCTGGACGAATTTCCGCAAATCAAAAATCGGGTTTCGAACCTGCAAAGCACTGTAGGCAGCATAGCCAATCGACGTGCGGTTCTTGTTGGTCGAAGAAAAGCGATTGAGGACGCATATCTGTCGCGAGAACTATCGCGTCTCGACAACGTCACTGGCAACACTACACCAGAGCTGATCATTGATCAGGCAGTAAAAAACCCGACGCGTATGAAGCGACTTCTAAATTCGGTCAAAACAACGGAAACAAGAGACGCCATTGCAAGGCATGTGTGGGAGAATGCGCTCAATGCACCCGAACCAACTGCTTATCTGAAGCGCAATGGACTGTCGGTCACGCAAGCACTAAATGCAGATCAATACAAAGCCGCGTCACGACTAGCACGTGCCATTGAGAAAAATCGACTTGTAAAACCGCCAGCGGGCCGCGCACTTGATACCAACCCAATGGCAGCCGTTGAGAATGTGCTGGGGACAGGTCTGAACCAAATGTCCTCTCGCGTATTCGCAGTTAAGAGTGGGCGCACATCATCTCGCTATGCACTTGCCGACATTGCTGGTCGCGCGTTTCGGACCATGACAGCGAACCAAGCAAGATCAACGCTTCAGGCAGCCATCTACGACCCTCAAGTCGCAATTGATCTGGCGAACGCTCTTGAAACGGGCGCGCTGTCCCAACCTTCCGCTAAGCGCATTTATACCTTCTTGCTTTCGAACGGCATTGTCGCGGCCAACAACGGAGAACACCAACATGATCAGTGAAGCTGAGAAAGCATCTCGTGAGTTTTTCACAGCCGTCGCTTTAAGTGAAGCAGAGCAGCAGGTTGTCGGCTTTGAACGGATGGAAGCGTTTGCAACCCAATTTCTTGAAATGGAACCAACCAACTTCGAAGACGGATTAATTTTTGTAATGGTTGGCCGAGCGCTGGTCGGTGGAGAATTGAACGCACGGCATCTTAGAACGCAAGCGCAAGACGCCGACGATTACGAAACCATTGTCCAGGCATTGGATTGGTTGACCGCTGCTGCCTTAGAAATTCTCTGGAAGGGTCTAACCAAATTGGGCTCTGACAGCGGCACACCAATTGAGCCACGTGATTATGTCCCCAACGAACTCAACAAACCGATGCTAAATTAGGAACTCATGATGCTGGATAACCGACAAATCGCAGCCCTGGCAGCAGCCATCTACCGTGAAGCACGTGGCGAATCCCAAAAGGGCAAAGAGGCTGTTGCTCACACGGTTTACAACCGCTCTCAGATTGCGAAGGTCGGTTTATCTGATGTCGTTTACGGCTCATATGATAAGAAGTTTGGTCAGTTCTCTTTTGCTAACCCGCAAGACCCAAACGCCCAGACGGTCAGGAACGCCCCAAGCCAGGACAAAAAGGGTTGGGCTGAAGCGGTAAAGTTGGCTGAAAAAATTGCTAATGGCCGTGAGAACGGAACTCTTGCAGACCCAACCAAAGGCGCAACTCACTATCACACCACAGCGGTCAATCCGTCATGGTCAAAGGCCTATCCAAAGACCACAAAGATTGGTCCCCATCAGTTTTACAAGGCCCCGGCCAACGAAGTTAGAGGCGTGGTAAGAAAGGCCGCTCAATCACCTTATCGTCGCAACGACCTTGTCCCCGCCGATGCCGTCGCAGGGCTAGTTGGCAAAGAACCAAAAGGAATGGCGGCGCTTGCACCGAATGGCCTTTTAGCGCCACAGTCAGCGGCGTATGAGCCCGTTGATATGACGCGCCCAATTCAATACTCGAACGCCGCCAACAGGAATGCTCAACCCTACGAAGGAATGGTTGTGCACCACGACGCTGCCGAGAACCTCCAACAGATCGCGGATATAACCAATTATCCGCGCAGCAATGGCCATATGAAGGGTTATCACTACGCAATCGATAGGGACGGCAATGTCGCACAATTGGCACCGCTAGATCAGCGGGTAAACCACGTAGGCCAAAATCCACCCTCTGGTTCCGCAGGTCATTTAACAAACAGCAATAGTGTTGCAGTTGTTATGCTAGGCGCTCATGAGCAACAAACCCCAGAGCAACAAGCAGCACTGCAAGCGCTTACTGGCAACCTCAAAGAAACAGGGATTGATTTAAACCCAACCAACATCGCTTATCACGGCAAAGGGTCTACGGCAGCTAATCCGGTCGAAGGTCAGGAAGCGGCCAATCAGCTGGCTGGGGTTTTGGCCCCAACGCCGACATCACGTCCGCCTGTTGAGCGATCACTGCTAGCATCGTTACCAGTACCAGAGCCAGCTCCAGAACGTTCTTTGCTCAGTGCCTTCAACCCAGTTTCATCGGCACATGCTGGCGAAATGCCGAAGGGTAGCTTGCTACAACCAGCACCACGTCCGACTGGCGAACCAGCTTCCAACACGGCGCATCCGTATGCCAATGCAACGCCTATGGGAACAGCAGAGCAGCCAACATCATTACTAGATCTAAAAGGTTCAATGCCGTCTGAGGTCATACGGTACAATGAACCGGCTGTAGTTTATGATGACGAAGGGTTGAGAACGGAGCAAAAAGTATCTCCGATTCAAATGGCAGTGCCAAACTATAGCATGCCGACGCATGAGCCTTCTGAAGCTACACCATACACGCATGTACCTGCTGGTATGGCGGAGCAGTACGCGATGTACGGTAACCGACCAGCAGAACCAGTTGGGATATTGGATCAATACGCACAGGAATTCGAGGCAGGTATTCTGGCCAATCCTGAGAGTATGGCTCGGGAAGAGATTACGGCACAGCCAGTATCACTATTACCCGCGCCTACACAGGTTGCCCCTGCGCCCATTATTGCGCCGGTTCAAGCACCTTCAATGCTGCCAACTCCACAAGACCCATACACGCTTCAGCAGCAAGCTTACTCACCTCCACCACCGCAAAACTCAGCAATGGATGTTTGGCGAGGCGATGCTCAATCAGGCGTCGATTCAACAGGCGCATACGAACTAAACCGCGCTGACAATGGCAATATTTATCGTTATTCGTCGAAACACGACAGAACAGACATCTTAAACGCTGACGGTTCATATCGTGGCCAAAAATCAGGCAAAATTGACGGACCAGTTGGTGGTGGAGAGATCAACACGCCAAGCTTAGGCAATCCATTCGGGAAGGCTAAAACAGCTGATGGTGCATACGTGCGCGGCATACTTGGGGCCACTGCGGGTGGCATGGCTGGGAGCTTTGCTGGACCAGTGGGCGGCATATTAGGATCACTGATTGGACGGAATATCGCTCAAGGCCAAGGCCTACTCAGCCTGCAGGGTGCAGTTTCTAAGATGACACCAGGTCATAGCTACAGGTCGCAATACAACGGGCCACCAATCACTGCGAACACCTTCCCCGATGTGCCAAACCAAGCGGGAGTTCTAACAGCGCACAGAAGCCGAAACAATTCGTCTCTCTATGACCCGAATGCGGGCGGGCTATCCGCAGCAGAAGAAGCTGCAAGACGCAATTCAATCAGCCCAGCAGCAGCAGCACACGTAGCTCGTGGTGGCAGCGCCTTATTCTAAATATCGCGGCAATGGAGATCTATAGACGATGACAAAAGATGAACTCACACCAGCGGCAGATTCGAAATCTATGAACCAGACTGGGGAACGCTACGATGCAGAAAGCTCCGAGTTTGAGCCAATCAGCTTGAGTGACGAAGGGCAGTTGCGGGTATCCTCGCATAGTCTCTCGAAGGTGTGTGGATCGAAAAACACAACGGTCATGCGTGAGGTACTCGATAACATTGCACAGTATTCTGCGCTAGGCGATTCCTTAGAAGAAACCGATCTGCAAAAGCTTAACGGCTCAGTCGCTTTGGTCAATGAGATCGGCCCTACGGACGTCATTGAAGGCATGCTGGCTACACAGATGGTTGCGGTTCATCAGGCGATAATAAGACACTCTAGGAAGTTGCTTCTTCAATCCTCGTTCGAGGGACAGAGGTTGCATGAGACCGCCCTAAACAAACTTTCTCGCACCTTTACCGCGCAGATGGAAGCCTTGCGAAAACACAGACACGGCGGCGAGCAAATCATGCGCGTTGAACGAGTAACCGTGAACGATGGTGGCCAAGCGGTCGTCGGAAACGTCAATCACAAAAAGGGTTCTCAAAAAGATGACCGCTAACCCCATGCAAAGCGCACATAACGCTCCCAGATGTACCGCGAAGTGTAAGCGTACTGGAAAGCCTTGCAAAAACCCTGCAGTTCGAGGCTGGGACGTGTGCCGTATGCACGGTGCCAGATCCGGTTCGCCTCGCGGTGAACGTCATGGCCACTTCAAGCATGGGCTTAGGACCATTGAGGCGGAGAAGGAACGCCTAGCCGATCGTAGACTAATTAAGCAAAGTCGAGAGCTGCTAACGTCCCTAAACATGGAGTGAAGGAATGCCGTTTGAGGGCTCCACATCGCTAACACAAGGAAACATAAAGATGACAATTGATGAAGAAAAAACAGTCACTTTTAGCACAATCGTGGATCAAGTTGAAAAGGGTGTGCTGCCCGAATATCTCATCCATATTGGGTTTAAAATATGCCCATTTTCTTCTTTCTCTGTGGCTTAAAAGTCGCAGATCAATGCTAAATGGATATCTTCAAAGAAATATTGTTGAGTCAAACAGTAAGAATACCTAACCTTGCGTCAGATGCAATTCATCGAAATGCAAAGCATAGTTTTGTGCTGCGCGTTTGAGGAGGGGTCCATAAATGGCTACAAAATTCTATAAAGTACTGGCGGCTGGTGTTAGTTGTACCGTCTTAGCCGCCACACCAGTTCTTGCCGAAGATGGAAATTACCCGTCTGGTTTGTTCGTTGGCGGCAAAGGCCTGGTGATGAAGCCATTTTTTGAAAGCGACAGCTTGGGGTACGATCAGAACTCCGGCGATGAGAATGAGCTGGAAATTTTCAATTTTGATTGGAACGCAGACGCCGCCTACAAGTTGTGGTTTGGTCAAGAAAGATCTGACGGGACTGGGTGGTCTCTGACAGTTGGCGGACTTAATCAGTCGTCCAGTTTCGATCGTGCTGAAGGAATTGGCAGCCAATTTCAAGTTGATTTTGATCCCGAC
>JBCDFK010000034.1:0-10484 GCA_039178065.1 Pseudomonadota bacterium
CTGGGCGGCGCGGCGATCATGTTGATTTTGGTGTTATATCCTTATGTCTATCTATTGGCACGCGCATCTTTTTTGAGGCAATCACCAACCGCATATCAAGCCGCGCGCGTATTGGGAAAGTCGCCGTTCCAAGCTTATTTTCAGATTAGTTTGCCGCTGGCTCGGCCTGCAATAGCAGGTGGTGTAATCCTTGCGTTGATGGAAACGGTTGCTGATTTTGGAACTGTTGCACACTTTAGTGTCCAAACATTTGCGACCGGCATTTATCAAGCCTGGATATCTATGGGTGATCGATCAGCTGCGTCTCAATTAGCGCTGTGTTTAATGGGAGTAGCATTTGTTCTAATTGTGCTGGAACGCATTGAACGAAAGGGTCGCGCGCACTTTGAAGCTGGCAAGCGCATTGAAGCAATGTCTCGCCATTCATTGAAGGGAATGCGCGCATTTGCAGCTATAACGGCCTGTACAATTCCTGTGCTTGGTGGATTTGTGATACCCTTGATTGTTTTGGGAGAGATGGCATGGAATTCCGGGCAAAACCCGTTCTCTGAACGTTATATAATGTTTGTAACAAATTCACTGATTCTGGCTAGTTCAGCTGCGGTGTTGACGATGGTGCTGGCAGTTGCGGTTGGATATCGCGCACGCGTGTTCCCTAGTAGGTCAGCTGAAATATCCAAGATTGTCGCTGGATTGGGATACGCAATTCCAGGTGGTGTTATTGCCGTTGGCATGTTTGTGCCATTTGCAACTTTCGATAATGCGCTCGATGCGTATCTGCGCGAACACTATGATGTATCGGTTGGACTGTTGCTGTCGGGATCCATATTTATGTTGCTGCTTGTCTACGCAGTTCGCTTTATGGCGGCAGCTTTATCATCTTTCGATACGGGTATGTCCCAAATCAAAAGGTCAATTGATTCTGCCGCCCGAAATCTGGGCGCAAATCAGGGCCGCGTGCTAACCCGCATTCATTTGCCGCTGATGAGGGCAAGCTTGCTGACCGGTGCTCTCATTGTGTTTGTTGATGTTATGAAGGAACTTCCGGCAACACTCATGCTGCGCCCATTTAACTTTGATACACTGGCAGTGCAGGCATATCGCTTGGCCTCAGATGAGCGCTTAGCGCAGTCGGCCGTGCCGTCACTGGCAATTGTCGCATTTGGGCTGCTGCCGGTTATTGTTCTTTGCAGAACTATTGCAATGCAAAGGCCAGTCCACCATGCGGAGTTTGGGGCGCTGCCCAAACAGTATGCAGATACCGCCGTATAAGAGAGATGATGAACTATATAAAAAAGGCGCGCAGGTGAACAGCGCGCCCTTTAGTCGAATAAGTGAAGATGCCTGATCTTTACTTCCAGCCAGCCTCGTTCAGAACTTCGACAGCTGTCGCAACATTATCTGCTACTGCACCAAGATCTACATCATCAGGCTTAAAGAAGCCGAGTGTAGCAACACTTGGTGAAAGTGACACACCAGGCACAGCTGGATATTCGTCATTACCTGCTGAGAAGTATTGTTGAGCAGCATCGGATGCCAAGTACTCGAGGAATTTGACAGCATTTTCTTTATTTGGTGCATTCACTGCAACACCGCCACCTGACAAGTTCATGTGGGCACCAATGCTTCCTTGGTTGGGGAACACCCAACCAATGTTAGAGCGAACATCTGCGGGCAGGCCATCTACGTCTTTACGTATTGCGCGACCGAAATAGTATGTGTTTGACATTGCGATATCACATTCGCCTGACGCAATACCACGAAGCTGGTCTGTGTCGCCGCCTTGCGGATCACGCGCAAAGTTCGCAACAACACCTTTTGCCCAATCAGTAACGGCGTCACGACCCAAATGCTCAATGAGTGCTGCTGTGATGGTTTGTGTGTAAACATTGCTTGAAGAACGAATACAAATCATGCCTGCGTATTTTGGATCGGCCAAATCTTGGTAGTTTTGTGGCGGTTCGCTGACATCGTTTTTGTCATAGAACAATATTCTGGCACGCTGCGAGAAACCGAACCACTGATTGTCTTCATCTTGAAGATATGGCGGAATGCGGCTTTCAAGCGTTGCGCTGTCTGTTGATTGTAGGATGCCAGCCGCCTTCGCACGTTCCAAACGTGACGTGTCAACTGTCAGAAATACATCAGCCGGGCTGTTTGCGCCTTCTGCGGAAATCCGCTCAAGAAGTTCGTCAGCCTTTCCTTCAATTCTATTGATTTTGATGCCGGTTGCTTCTTCAAAATCTGAATACAAGCGCTCATCGGTATCATAATGGCGAGAAGAATACAGGTTCAGTTCACCTTCAGCCTGTGCAGAAGAGACCGTATATCCTGCTGTCATCGTCGTTGTCACGAGCAATGCTAGGAGGTGCTTTGAAACATTCATCAGTTTAACCCTTACTTAAGTTGACATTTCTGGTCATGTTTATTGTTCGAAAATTTGCAAGTCAACGAAAACTTGACAAAATTAGGAAGTTTTAATTCCTGCAGTTACATTTCGTTGATTTTTTGATAGGGCGGTAGTCATGAAACTTACAAAACAAACAGATTATGCCTTTCGCATATTAATGTTCTGCGCTGCCAGCGGTACGCGACTAAGCCGGATTTCGGACATTAGCCGCGTATATGGCGCATCAGAACCGTTCCTATTCAAGATTTTGCAGCCACTGGTTGAAGCAAATATTGTGGAGACTGTACGCGGCCGAAATGGCGGCATTCGGCTTGCACGTGGGCCGTCAGAAATATCATTGGGCGAAGTGGCACGGCTTACTGAAGATAATTTCACACTTGCCGAATGTTTCGAGCAAGATGCTTCGACCTGTCCGCTTTTGGATAATTGTAAATTGACTTCGGCGCTGCGCGAAGCGTTGGAAGCATTCATGTCTGTGCTCGATAAATATTCCGTCGATGATCTCGCTAAACCCAGTGCAGCCGTTATCACGCTTCTGGCGATGGTGGATGGTGCTGATATGCCGCCCAAAGACGTGCTACCCAATTAGTGGGCGATTTTATCCGATTATCATTGGTAAACGCGGCACCGACGACTTGATGCTTTAATTTGCTCTTGTATTAGTAGCCTGAAAGAATTGCGACACCGAGAAAGCTATCTGGGAGGATAGAATGGGCGACTACATACTGGCCATCGACCAAGGCACAACTTCAACGCGTGCAATCGTGTTTGCCAAGGACCAAAGCATTGTGGCAACAGGCCAAAAAGAGTTCACGCAACACTTTCCAAAATCTGGTTGGGTTGAGCACGATCTCGAGGAGATTTGGGAAAGCGTTGTTGCAACCTGCAAAATGGCGCTCAGAAAAGCCAAGATCAAAGCTGGTGACATTGCAGCGATTGGCATTACCAATCAGCGCGAAACCGTTGCGCTCTGGGATCGCAAAACTGGTAAGCCCGTTCACAAGGCAATTGTTTGGCAAGATCGGCGAACATCAGACTATTGCGAGAAATTGAAAAAGAAGGGGCTTGAGGCAACCTTTAAAAGAAAAACTGGTTTGCTTCTCGATCCCTATTTTTCAGCCACTAAGCTGGCATGGCTCTTGAGTAATGTGAAAGGCCTGAAGAAGCGCGCAAATGATGGTGAGCTGGCTTTTGGCACCATTGATAGCTTTTTGATTTGGAGGCTAACCGGCGGCGAGCGCCATGTTACCGATGCGACCAATGCGGCGCGCACATTGATGTACAATATCCGCACCAATAAATGGGACAAGCAATTGCTTGAACATCTGGAAGTTCCAGCGGTGCTGTTACCAGAGGTGCTCGATTGCTCAGCAGATTTTGGTACGACACAGGCGAAAATTCTTGGTGCAGAAATCCCGATTTACGGTGTAGCGGGCGACCAGCAGGCGGCAACCATCGGGCAAGCATGTTTTGAGCCAGGCATGTTCAAATCTACCTATGGTACGGGCTGTTTTGCATTGCTCAATACCGGTGAAGATGCGGTGACATCCAAAAACCGCTTGCTGACAACGATTGCTTATAGACTGGATGGCAAGACGACCTATGCCCTTGAAGGGTCGATCTTTATGGCGGGCGCCTCGGTTCAATGGCTGCGTGATGGATTGAAGATCATCGATAATGCCAGCCAAAGCGGTGAACTCGCGGCGCAAGCTGACAAAGAGCAAGATGTCTATTTGGTGCCAGCCTTTGTGGGGCTTGGCGCTCCTTATTGGGATGCTGACGCGCGTGGTGCGATGTATGGTCTTACCCGCGCTACGACGGCCAATGAGATCTCTAAAGCGACGCTCGAGGCGGTTTGTTATCAGACAGCGGATCTGTTGAACGCTATGCAAAAGGACTGGAAAGCCGCCGCTAAAACCAAAACAACATTGCGGGTCGATGGCGGCATGGCGATGTCTGATTGGACCATGCAGCGCTTGTCAGACTTGCTCAACGCGCCAGTTGATCGCCCTGTGGTCTTGGAGACAACTGCATTGGGTGCGGCGTGGCTAGCTGGCTCTCGCGCCGGCGTTTGGCCCACTCAAAAGGGCTTTGCCAAGACATGGAAACGCGATGTTCGCTTCAAGCCGAAAATGAAGGAGCCGGAGCGCAAGCGTAAACTCGATGGCTGGAAAGATGCAGTTAGCCGGACACTAAGTCGTTAAAGGCCGCCACTCTCTTTCAGAAAAGCAACAATCTCGGGAACGCCTTGGCCGCGCTTCATGTCGCTGAAGACATGCGGGCGGCCTTGACGGTTTTTGGTTGCATCATCATTCATACGATCAAGATCAGCTTCCACGTGGGGTGCTAAATCAGCCTTGTTGATGATCAGCAAATCTGAGCGCGTTATGGCGGGTCCGCCCTTGCGCGGAATATCTTCACCCTGACAAACCGAAATGACATAGAGCGAAATGTCAGCGAGATCTGGCGAAAAGGTAGCGGCCAAATTGTCTCCGCCGGATTCGATGAATATGACATCAAGATCACTATGACGGGTGTTCATTTCCTCGATCGCGCGCAAATTTATTGACGCATCTTCGCGAATGGCAGTGTGCGGACAGCCGCCTGTTTCCACACCAATTACACGATCGCTAGGCAAGGCCTGCATATGAATAAGCGCATCAGCATCCTCGCGCGTGTAGATGTCATTGGTAATCACTGCGACCGAGTAGTCGTCGCGCATTGCCTTGCAAAGTTGACCGGTGAGGGAGGTCTTGCCCGATCCAACAGGACCGCCAATACCTACGCGGAGAGGACCGTTCATGAGTTCACCTTTGATGTAAAATCAGCGCTAATTGTCATGATAAAAATAGTCTCGGTTGAAGCGTTTCGTGGTTCATAGCGGCGATATCAGCCATGAAAGTAAGCGTGCCCAAATCATCCAAGGTTGAAGTGGTTGCACGTTTTGCAGCTTCCTGGATATGAGGCTCAAGACCCGCTAATATTTGGGCCGCGCCGTTTTGGCCCGTCACTGAAAGCCGAATTGAACATTGCAATTGGTTGGACGCAAAGGTGTGAAGATAGGCGGCAATGGCTGATTGCGCATCGATATCCGCAAGCGCTGCGGCCTGAGCGACAAGTACGGGCAGCGGTGTTTCTCGTGATGATAATGCTGTTTCTTCGAACCAATGGGTCGCGGCATCGTAAAATGCGGCACCTTGATCTAGCATTTCTTTGCGGCGCTCCGCTGCATTACATAGAGCCAGGCAAAGCTCGGCAACATCTTCGCCGCGATGGGCGGCGCAAAAAATGACGGCATCATTCCAAAGCGAACCATTTGAAATGGACAGCTTGATCCAGTCTTCAAGGCTCTGTTGGTCCGTCACCAATTGGCCGGCAACGGCTTGCTCAAGGCCTGCAGAATAGGCAAAGCCGCCGGTCGGGAAGACGGGCGACAACCAAGACATGAGGCGGAGGAGGGCGGTGGTGTCGGTCATCAACCGCCATGCCTCTTTTGCCATTCGTTGATCGCGTCCTGCATCGTTGACCCTTTGTGATCGGTCATCCATTTCATAAAGCTGCGGTCGAATTTGAAGTGATCGCCAATGTTGGCTTTGAAAAACCGCCTTACATTTTGGGTGTTCTTATAAGTGTCGTCGATGATTGTATCGAGCTCGACTACCTCACAATGCCAATCGCGTTTACTATCCATGATGGTGATGCTCCCCATGATCGTGGCTATGATGGGCGTCACCATAAGCACCACCTTCGGGGTCAAATGGCTCTTTAACGTCAGCAATTGTTGCGCCAAGGCCGATGAGCATTTCTTTGATCACATGATCATGCCGGATAAGAATACGCGCCGGTTCAATTTGTGCGGCTAAATGGCGATTGCCGATCTGCCACGCAAGCGCCAGCATATGTTTTGCATCGCGGCCGCGCACTTCCATGAGTTTTTCTGGTTCAGCGCATACCTCAATCACCCGTCCGTCGCTGAGTAATAGCCCGTCGCCGTGGCGCAGTAATTTTGCCTCAGGTAGGTCCAGCAAGAAGCTTATACCGCCATCAGATCTCAGTTTGATGCGGCGTCGATGCCGTGCGGTTTCGTCCAGCGTGATTGTATCAGCGGGATCGTGAAAATGGCGCGTTATCGAATTGGATGAGAGGTTGTTCAAAACAAAAATCCGGTGCTCAACAATCTCCATTGAACACCGGATTAAATTTAAAATCTATGGCTTATATTCAGTTTTGGATGCCAAATAGATCGTTCAATGCTGCGCGACGCGTTGTGCCTTTTGCTTCAAACACGCTTTCAGGTGTGCGCGAGATAGCTTGAGCTTCGCGGGCCAGCATGAGGCCTTCTGCTGCGCCAGAAACGGCGCGACCAACGGGACTGAACATTGAACGCAATCTTGATGATGTAGACATTGCTGTTTCCTTTTCTGTTGGAAACAACGTAGGCTGTGCACTCAGCCGGTACAATTGCTCATTGGGCGTAGCAGCCATGCGCATATGGATGGCTGCTGCAAGGCGGCCTTAGCGCTCGATAACCTCATTTGGATGGATGATTTCGATTTTTCGGTCGGTGAAAAATGGTTCACCCGCCTCGCGCCATGCGATCAGATGCGGTTCTTCGAAATGGGCATCAATTGCGGCTTGATCTGTCCAGCGTTCTACAAAAGTCAGCGTGTTTTCATCGGTTGTGGACTGAAATAAATCGTAAGAAATACAGCCCTTTTCTTTGCGTGTCGCTTCAATACATGGCGCAACCGCTTCCATGATCGCAGGCAGCGAGCCGGGTTTAATTTTCAACGTGGCAATGAGGTAGATCATGGCGTGTTCCCAAGTTTCTAGTTGAGTTGAAGCTTCTGATGTACTTCAAACCAGGCAGACTGAATAGAAGCAGATTTACTAGAACAAGAAATACCTTTGCGCCATGGGTACGATTTCTGCAGGCTCGCAGGTGAGCAGCTCACCATCGGCGCGGACTTCATAGGTCTCTGGATTTACTTCTACAGTCGGCGTTGCATCATTGAGCATTAAATCGGTTTTTGAGATACCGCCGCGCGTGTTTTCCACCGCAACTAATTGTTTGTCGACTTCCAACTTATTGGCCAGCCCATCATCCAGTGCCGCTTGGCTGACAAAAGTCACCGCACCATTGGTGACAGATTTGCCGTAAGCGCCAAACATATACCGATAGTGCACAGGTTGTGGGGTTGGGATGGATGCGTTGGGGTCGCCCATGGGTGCAGCAACGATTGAACCGCCCATCAAAACCATATTGGGTTTTACGCCAAAAAATGCAGTGTCCCACAAAACGAGATCGGCGCGTTTGCCCACTTCAATTGAGCCGATTTGTTTGGAGATACCATGCGCGATCGCGGGGTTGATTGTGTATTTGGCGATATAGCGGCGCACGCGGAAATTATCATTGTCGCCGGTTTCTTGTGCCAGCTTGCCGCGCTGTTTTTTCATTTTGTCGGCAGTCTGCCATGTCCGGGTAATGACTTCGCCAACACGGCCCATGGCCTGGCTGTCCGATGCGATAATCGAGAACGCGCCCATATCGTGCAAAATGTCTTCAGCGGCGATGGTTTCTTTTCGGATGCGGCTTTCGGCAAAAGCGACATCTTCAGGAATGTTTGAATCAAGGTGATGGCAAACCATCAACATATCCAAATGCTCATCGAGCGTGTTCACCGTGTAAGGCCGCGTCGGGTTTGTAGAGGCGGGGAGCACGTTGCTTTCGCCACAAATCTTGATGATGTCTGGCGCGTGGCCGCCACCGGCGCCTTCGGTGTGGAAAGCATGGATGGTGCGACCCTTAATGGCGTCGAGCGTATGTTCCACAAACCCGCTCTCATTGAGCGTATCGGTATGGATCATTACCTGCACATCGGTCTCATCGGCAACGGATAGGCAGCAATCAATCGCGCCCGGCGTCGTACCCCAATCCTCGTGTAATTTAAGTGCGCATGCACCGCCCATCACCATTTCATGCAGTGCTGCGGGTTGCGAAGCATTACCCTTGCCGGCAAAGGCCAGGTTCATCGGGAACGCATCGGCGCTTTGGATCATACGGCCAATATGCCAAGGACCCGGCGTACAAGTGGTCGCGAGCGTGCCATGTGCAGGGCCGGTGCCGCCGCCCAGCATCGTGGTCAGGCCGCTCATCAAAGCATCTTCAATCTGCTGCGGGCAGATGAAGTGGATATGGCTGTCGAACCCGCCAGCGGTGAGAATCTTGCCTTCGCCTGCAATCGCTTCGGTGCCCGGGCCAACGATGATGTTTACGCCGTCTTGGGTGTCCGGATTGCCGGCTTTGCCGATCGCAGCGATGTGCCCGTCTTTAAGACCCACATCGGCTTTATAGATGCCCGTAACATCCACTATCAGCGCATTGGTGATGACAGTATCGACCGCGCCGTTTGAGCGCGTAACTTGGCTTTGGCCCATACCATCACGGATGACTTTGCCGCCACCAAACTTGACCTCTTCACCATAGGTGGTCAGGTCTTTTTCAACCTCAATGAAAAGTTCAGTATCGGCCAATCGCACTTTATCGCCGGTTGTGGGGCCGAACATATCAGCATAGGCGGCGCGGGAAATTTTAGCTGGCACGGGCAATATCCTCTGGATGTATCCATTCACGTTCTTTGGGAATTTTAAAACCGCTCGGCAGCAAGGCCAGAGAGGCGGTTTCTATGCGGTCTTGAAGCAAGGCCATAAAGCCATCTTTTTCCAAGCCTGGCGGTATGGGTTTTAGAAACTCAACCACAGCTGTGCCTTCGCTCATGTCCCAGGCATCGCTGGGCCAGCGCAGGCCAAGATTAGTGGCAACGGGTACAACAGGGCACCCATAGGCTTCATACATATGGAACACGCCCTTTTTGTAAGGTCCGTGATAACCAGGCTTTACCAAGCGGCCTTCGGGGTAGATGAGAATGCGGCGCTTTTGGGCACGCGCTTTTTCCATCTCGGTATCCATGAGTTTTGCGCGGCTTTCGGCACCGCCACATTGCGCAACGACGATTGCTTCCATCTTGCGCAAAATTGTGCCTACCAAGGGCAATTTTTCCAGGTGATCGCCGGTGACAAAGGCCAAATCGTCAAATTGCGAGAACATGCAGAAGCCGTCACCCCAGCTTTGGTGCTTAGACGCGATAATACATGCGCCGTCGGGCACAAGATTGCGGCCGCGTACTTCTAGCCTGATACCGTGAATTTTTTCCATCCAGAATATCATGATGGACGAGTAGATTTTGATCCACTTCATTAATGGCTTACGGCTTGGCCAAATCAGCAAGGGTAGGGCGATGATGCCAGTGATGATCGAAGTCACCCAATAGGCAATTTGGAAGGTGAACTTTTTCATCCTTCCTCCAGCATCAATAGCAATTCTTCAGTGCGATGCCGTGTGAGTGCGGCAAGACATGTATTTTCAATCAATGGACGGATGGAGCCGCCAGCATATTCTGCGCCTTCGGCCGTGCAATGGCCGTCACGATAATCAATCCAAGCGCGCTGCGCTTTGAGAAGATTTTCTTCGCCATTGGCTTGCTCTGGCATCCAATCCCTATTGCTTTCATCCAGCGCTTTCATTTTTGCTTTTATCTGTGGCCAAACCAGATTGAGCGCGCGGTCAGCTTTTTGATAGTCCTGATAGGAGCAGAAATTCATACCCATTTGGGTTTGGGTTGCGGGCGCAGCACTGTCTTCGCAATCAATGTCTTGGGCGGCAACTGGGTGCACCGACAAAAGCAAAGCTGCAAGCGCGCCCTCACGGATCATAGCTTGCCCATGATCTTTTGGTTGAAGCCATAGACCTCGCGCTTGCCAGATAGCGGCACGAGCGTCACATCGCGGCTTTGGCCCGGTTCAAAACGCACAGCGGTGCCCGAGGCAATATCAAGCCGCATGCCGCGCGCTTGTTCGCGATCAAACTCAAGCGCCGGGTTGGTCTCGAAGAAATGGTAATGCGAGCCAACTTGCACAGGGCGATCGCCGGTATTGGCCACTTTAAGTGATATGGTCGCAGCCCCTGCATTGAGTTCGATGTCGCCTGCGGTAGCGATGATTTCACCTGGGATCA